>JAJRBV010000136.1 GCA_028679275.1 Methanoregulaceae archaeon | reverse complement strand
ATTTTTATTCCGGAGTGAAACCTGTAAATAAGCAGTAGCCCGGATTCTCCCCATGGGCACCTTTAAATTTTCCATCATGCAACCATCTTTCTGGTATGGCCTTTACAGACCTTAAACTGGAAAAATTCAATGATTACCGGATACCTGTCCTGGTGATTCTCATCGCGGTATCACTCTTTCTTGAGATCTTTGTTCACTGGTATCTCGGTATATCTGTTGTTTATTCGCATTTTTTTTACATCCCTGTAGTTCTTGCAGCGGTCTGGTTCGGGAAACGTGCGGTGATTGTTGCCCTGATTCTTGGTGTTGCCCACCTTGCCGGGACTTATTATTCAACCGGGTTTGTTGATTCGGGAGCTGCCATCAGGGCACTGATGTTTGTCGTGATTGCGCTGGTAATTGGTATCATTTCAGACCACATGAAAAAAGAACAGGAACAGATGATCAATGAGGTGACGGATGCGGCACTCCGGTCAGGGGTCGGAGGTGGTGATTCTTCAGGGAGTCCGGCAGAAATGAAAGTCCGGATACTCTCATTTGCCAGCGTTAAAAAAATGACTGAACGTCGTGACGTTCCCGGACTCATCAGGGCGCTTCGGAACCGTGACCCTGCAGTACAGTACGAGGCGGTGGAGGCATTGGGGAAAATTGGTGATCCTGCGGCAACAGAGGCACTGATAGAGGCACTGACCGGCGACCAGTACAGCGGGATCCGGTGGAAGGCTGCAGAAGCACTGGGGAAAATCGGGGCCCCTGCCGTACCCGGGCTGATACGTGCACTGAAAAATCCGGATGATGATATCCGGTGGAAGGCAGCCGTTACGCTGGGGGAGATCGGGGATGCGCGTGCGGTCGGGCCGCTCCTGGAACTTCTTGGAGATGAGGACCGTTTTGTCAGGAGCCGGGCCTCGTATGCCCTCGGGCTGATAGGGACTCCCGCTGTGGAAGGTCTTCGAAACGCTCTTGTGAGCGGGGGTATTGAAACCAGGCGGGGCGCTGTTGCGGCTCTTGGAATGATCACGAATCCAGGTGCGGTAGAGGCATTGATCCTGGACCTTGACGATCCATCGGAGGAAGTCCGGCAGGATGTAATTGCAGCACTTATCCGTCAGGGTGAACCAGCGTTCAATCCCCTTGTCCAGGCTCTTAATGCAGCCGGACAGAGGAGAGTGGAGAGTGCAGCCATGGCACTTGCGGGATCAGGAAGACCTGAAGCTTTTACAGCACTTACCAGAGCCCTTGATACTGCAGATCCGGCGGTAAGGCCTGCTCTGCAAACAGCGGTCAATGATCTGGTTGGGGCGAGGCAGAACCGGAAGGTCCAAAAGAATGCGGCAGACGAATCTCTGGATTTCTCGAGCCCCGAAAATCCGGCTTCACGTGAATAACATATATCTGGTGTAAGGTCGTTAGGTGTTTTCTGTGTTCGGGGAGTATGACTATCCGTTCCGGCTGGAAACAGGGCCGATCAGGATCGAAATTGCAGAAGAAGAGGGATTCTTCACCTATCACCGCAGTTCGGACCACGGCGAAGTCCATAAGATCATAAGTGGGAAAGGCGGGAAGATTGTGATAAGCCCGGTGGAACCTGTCAACCTTCCCGAAGAGGTGACGAAATATCTGGAGATCCGGTTCACCCCCATCGCAATTGAACCAGACTCGGTACAGGAATTTTACCTGAAATTTCCAATCGAGACAGGTATTTTTCTCAAGGGTAAGGGTGAGGGGGGCATTCTTGATATCGTTGGCCTCACCAGGCCGAAGTACTCTCTCTACGGCACTCCGGACGACGGAATTATCACCCGGTATTACGAGAGTCCCCTCTATGACCGGATCCCGGCCTGCGAGGCACTACGGGAAGGGGTGCTCTCCCTCACTGTCAGGAACTCAAGCCGGGGGTGGATGGAGGTATCCCGTGTCGTCATTGACTGCTCATCGCTCTCTCTCTATTACAATGACATGGTCACCATGGCAGGACAGATGGAAATCTTCTCCAGGGAAATTGCCGATGTCCGGATCGATGACCGTCCTCTCATGAAGGATATGAGGCCCGCTAACCTTCTGTCGAAGGCCCGAAAAACAATTATCCCTGATAAAATTCCTTTCACAATGGAATACGGGGCTGGTGAGTAGATGATCCCGCTTGATACCCCGATATATGGCACGGTGACTCTCGGGGATCTCATCCTTTTCATCTTCGCGATTATCGTCGCTGTCATCATTGCCAAGATCGCGGCTCTTTACCTGAAGAGGGCACTTGCTGACAGGATTGATCGGGGTGAACTCGATAAACTTATCAAGGTCATCCAGATTGGTATCATCTTTTTCGGGATCTGGTTCGCGCTGCCGAGTTTTAACCTCGATATCGGACAGCTGCTGGTGATTGGCGGGACTGCCGGGCTGATCATTGCCTTCGCCAGCCAGAAAATCGTCTCAAATCTTGGTTCGGGAATGTTCCTCCTGATCGAGCGTCCGGTAAAGATAGGGGATAATATCCGGATTGGGAGTATTTCCGGAACCGTATACCAGATACGGGTGCTCTCCACCATCCTCAAGACCAGTGAGGGTATTTATGTACGGGTTCCGAACGAACAGGTTTTCACGTCTGATATTACCAATTATGTGGCAAGTCCGGCCCGCAGGCTTGAATACCGTATCAATATCGGACACCGGGAAGATGTAGAGGGGGTGAACCGAGCAATCATGGCCCTCTTATCAGAGCATCCCTTTGTCCTGAAGAACCCTGAGCCATCGGTCTCTGTTGCAGGGCTCTCCGAATCGGGGATTGAGATCATGGTCAGGATGTGGGCTCCTTCCATGGTCTGGGATTCGCTGCAGACAGAGATGCTCGGGAAGATTAAACAGCTTCTCGACCAGATGGGTGTAGAAATTCCACTACCGCAGCGGGTTATAAGGTACACGGATGTTCAGCCGCGAGAGGACCGGAAGGAGGGAGGGAACCGCCATGTTGGAGAGAGTAGAGAGGGATCTTGAAGCGCTCGCTGATCAGGACCGGAGTATCCGCCTGGATGCAGTAAAACGCCTGGCAGATACCGGGGCGCCAGTAGTGGATTCGCTGATCAGGGCAATGGAGGGGGCAGGCAGCAATGATTTCCGGTGGTATGCTGCCCTTGCGCTCGCCCGTATCGGCCAGCCGGCCATCGATCCGCTGATCACTGCCTTGAAGAGGAACAGGGACCCGGATTTTCGCCGCTACGGTTCAGCCGCACTCGGCCATATGGGAGTGGTTGCGGTCGATCCCCTTATCTCGGCAATGAAGGGGGCAGACCCTGCCATGAGAGGATTTCTTTCGGCAGCTCTCTGCCGGATCGGTCCTCCTGCAATCGATCGGCTCAAAGAGGTATATTCCGGCCC
>JAJRBV010000080.1 GCA_028679275.1 Methanoregulaceae archaeon | reverse complement strand
GCAGCACCTGCTGGAACGAGTGAATGGGTCGTTCTCGAAAGATCCGAAGGATCCGACAATGTTCTCCAGTATGGTGAAACTTTCACTATTCAGGTAATGCCTCCTGCAGTTATTGAACCGCGGATTGCATTCAGTGTCGAGATCAAACCGGAGATGGGTGCATCACTCGCTGTATCACGGACTGTTCCGCCCTCGATTACGAACACAACGATACTCTACTGATCAAACCAACCCCAACTCCTTTTTCCGTTGGTTTTTTTCGGATCCGGTGTCACCCTGGTTGTTTTTTTCATTCCTGAATAAAATCCTCAATTCGGATGAAATTCCACGGTAGCAATGAAGGATTTTAATTGTCATACCCTGGACCAATTAAGGACCAATATTCCCTGAATTCATGAAAAACGCGTTTTCTTTATTGTCCTGATCATACCGGCCCTCCCATAAAGTATAAAAACATTCTCGTGCATATCTTCAGTTATGGCGGTCATTCAGGCGGAGACCGATGCAGTAGCATCGGCCAAGGTGGCTGAAGGTCCTGAGGCACGACTGCTCAGACTTGAGGAGGAGGTGGATCTCCTCAAGACCTCGATCAAGCGGCTGCTCATCGATATCCGGGAGCGGATGAATGATTTGGATAGTCCGTTCACCGCGGCTCCGGAGAGGGATATGCAGGGCGCCGGGCAGGAGAGTACGAAAAATTCGTTCAGCAGCAGCCAGGCAGGTACTGGCATACCATCAGGGTCCGGAGGGGGAGGAAACGGCGATGGGGTGGCAGCCCCGCAGAAGACTGCAGGAGAGATCCCGGCTGTGCCACCCTCACTGGAATCTGCCCCTTTGCCCTCAGGGCTGCAGGAGAAGGACTTCATCCAGGCGATCAGGTTCCAGATGGGGAATATGCCGGGAGCCGGAAAAAGCGGTGCCCTTTCAGAACCCGAAAGTCTGGAGAGCAAGGTCCGTCTCCAGATGGTCTTCCGGCTCTTTGCATGGACCACCAAGAATGTACGGATGTACGGCCATGACCGGGTCGACCTGATACTGGAATCGTACAGGGCCATGGGGTATATCAGCAACGAGTCCTGCGCCCTTGTCAAGGACATTGCCCGGCTGATGCCAAGCACCCTTGGTGAGCAGCATGCAATCAATGCAGAAGAATATGTGACCGAGCTCTACGAGCTGAACCACATCATGAACCCGGGCGATATGTCGCTTGACCGGGACATGATCGAGGTGTTCATGCAGAGCCGTACAAGCGGAGAGCCCGAGGCAAAGACCTCTCCGCTTGAAAAAGCCACTGAAGAGATTGCAGCACGGGATCCCATCCGGAAAAGAGACAGGGCCTGATCGATGTCAAGCGAGACAATAGTGAACGCACTGTTTCTTATCAGTGCAGTGATTGCGGCAGGTATCCTCATCAATGCCATATTCCCTGTCATATACAGGACCTCGGAGACATTCGGTGCCGCATCCCATGATGCCGATGTACGGATGCGCACGGATTTCACGATCGTGCATGCCTTTGCAAAGAACCCGGATGCAAAAATATGGGTGAAGAACATCGGGAGTGCCCGGATAGCGGCAGGGGATCTCGACAGCGGGGATGTCTTCATCGGCGCAGAGGGTGATTTTGACCGCCTCCCTCTCGCGGGGCATTATACGATCGAGGACCAGGTACCGGTGAATAACTTCTGGGACCCGGGTGAGACGCTCTCCATCACCCTTGTTTCAGGGAAGATTCCTCCCCGCGGGGGGGTCGCATACTTCGCCCTCGTGCTCCCGAACGGCATCACGCGTTCCGAGGGTTTCACCACATACTGACAGGTCAGGCCCATGGCAGCTGCATCCCTCGTGGCAACGGCAATCGGGATCCTCCTCCTGATTATCACGGCATATCTGCTCGCTTCAGGAACAATTTCACTCACAGAAACCATGGTAACCGCGGAAAAGGACATGACGGCAGTTTCATCAAAAATTACCGGGACCTCCATCAGTATATGGGAAAGTGCGGGGACCGGCCCGATCTATGTGACGATCAACAATACCGGGAGCGAGGGATTCAATGATTTCGCATCAATGGATGTATTCCTCCAGGACAGCACCAATTTCCCTGAATATTTGGGGTACAACCCCGAAGGGGGGACAGGGTGGCAGGTGTGGAGGATCGAGCCGGATACCGTGTATCCGAACACGTGGGATCCGGGCGAGGCGCTCACCATCCAGATCAATGCGGCGGGAGGGCCGTATATCTGGGTCAAGGTCACCACACCGACAGGAGTGACCGCTTCTGCCTACCTGTAATAATTCGCTGGCAGGGATTGACTGCCAGGAAAATTTGTCAGATATTTGAGGAGAGATACGAGAATGGGACCAGAAGGGGCGACGGAGGGAAAAAGCGGCGAGGGAGTACTTCTCTCTACTGGGATCGCTGAGATCGACAAGAAGGTTGCAGGGGGAATCCCGCTTGGATCCCTTACCCTAGTAGAAGGGGAGAGCGACACGGGAAAGAGTGTTCTCATGCAGCAGGTTATTTTTGGTTCCATGAAGCAGGGACTGAACGCCGATCTCTATTCTACCGAGCTTTCCACGGAGGGCTTTCTCTCACAGATGGAGACCATGAACCTTGATATCTCTGATTATTTCGCATGGGGATATATCCGGGTATTCACCCTGATGACCGGGGTGAAATGGTCCCAGGCCGCAATGGACCGGATGCTCAAGAAACTTATCGCGGGCATGCAGGAGAGCACTGCCCATGTCCTTATTATCGACTCGTTTACCGTCTTTACCGAGCATGCGTCACCGGCAATGGTACTCAATTTCCTTACCGGGTGCAAGAGCCTTGCAGATGAAGGAAAGACCATCCTGATCACCCTGCACAGCTACGCGTACGAAGAGGATATGCTCGTCCGGATACGGTCCATCTGCGATGCACACCTGATGATGAGGAAGTCCCTGATCGGCGACAAGTACGTGATGGTGATGGAGGCAGTAAAGGTCCGGGGAGCAAAAAAGACCAGCGGCAACATGGTCAGTTTCGAGGTGCATCCTGGGTATGGCATGAAGATCATCCCCATCTCGATGGCTCGGGTGTGACATGGTCGAAACGCTCACCTTTACATCGGTTCTCCCGTTCAAGCCGGCTCCCCCCGAAGAGGGGAACGACTGCATCAATAATATCGAAGGATGTGCGGTCTTTCGCATGCTCCCTGCAAATGCGAAGGATTATGCACGGCAGGCGCCACACCTTCTCGAATACCTTCACCTCTTCCCGATCGATACGTACGGGATGCCCCTCTTCTTCTCAGAGCTGAAACGTGACCTGAAGGAACTGAAGGAACCGAACCTGATCTACCCAGCCGATGATACCACCTTCGTTCACATATTTTATGATGTGAATGATGTCCGCAATTATTACATCCCCATCGAACCCTCGTTCCTACACAGTGTCCAGGATCTCCAGCCGGCAGTCGAGATCCTGCTGGTCGACCTCCTGGATGCACTCGATCATGATCCGGTAACCGATGAAGAGCGGGCAGAGGTTCTTAAAAGCCTTTTTACAAAGATCGTCCACGTTGCTGCAGCGGGAGAGGTGCCAAAAACCGCTCTCCCAGAACCGGCCGCAAAGGGAGGAGCCGGTAAAAAAATCAAGGGATTCCTCCAAAAAGACCTGACTTCCAAGACCAGCGCGAGGACTGATTCGGCCCTCTCGAAGTTTCCCCGGACCCCTGACGGAAGGCTGATCGTCACCTCCCAGCAGTACAAGGCTCTCGAGTATCTCCTTGTGAGGGACAAGGTCGATGTCGGGATGCTGAAACCATACATCAGCGATCGCTATATCGAGGATATTACGGTGGACGGAGTAGGCCCGGTCTTTATCGAGCATAAAATTTTCAAGGGGCTGAAATCGGTTACCGGCTGGGGTAACACAACAGACCTCGACAAATACGTGATCAAGCTCGCCGAGAGGACCAAGCGGCCCATCACATACCGGAACCCTATCGTGGACTCGACACTCCCGGACGGATCGCGTATCAACATTGTTTACAGTACCGATATCAGCAGGAAAGGGAGTAATTTCACCATACGAAAATCCATGGATGACCCGATCAGTATCCTCAAACTGATCGAGTTCAAGACGTGCGATTACATGGCCGCCGCCTATCTCTGGATATGTATCGAGAACGGGATGTCACTCTTTATGAGCGGGGAGACAGCCAGCGGCAAGACCACCAGCCTCAACGCGATGACCGCCTTTATTCCTCCTGAAAATAAGATCGTGACCATAGAGGATACCCCTGAGCTCCAGATCCCGCACAGGAACTGGACGAGGGAAGTCTCGAAAGGAAAGGGAAAGGGTGAGGGAGAAGGGGGGGAAGTCACGATGTTTGACCTCCTGAGGGCTGCGCTCCGTCAGCGCCCGAACCAGATCCTTGTCGGGGAAATCCGTGGGGTCGAGGGGGCAGTTGCCTTCGGTGCGATGCAGACGGGCCACCCTGTTCTCTCCACCTTCCATGCCGCATCGGTCGAGAAGCTCGTCCAGCGTTTGTGCGGGGACCCGATCAACATCCCGAAGACTTACGTCGACAACCTGAACCTCGTGGTTATCCAGAGTGCTGTCCGGAGACCGACCGGGGAGATGATCAGGAGAATATTAAGCATCAACGAACTTGTCGGGTTCAATCCCGAAACCCAGGGATTCTCGTTCGTGGAAGTGTTCCACTGGGACCCGGTGAGTGATGTTCATGAATTTACCGGAAGGGGAAACAGCTTCCTGCTCGAGAACAAGATTGCGACAATGCTCGGGATCCCCGAGCATAAGAGGGCCAAGATCTATCTTGAAGTTGATAAAAGAGCAAGGATACTGGAACGTCTCCATAAAGCAGGATATACAGGATTTTACGACCTCTTCCACATGATCACCAAGGTCAAGAAACAGGGGTTAATCACTATCGATGTCAACGAGTCTTAAAACTCTGTCCGGGGCAATGAAGGATAAGAACAGGGGAAGCCTTCCGTTCAAGGGATCCCTGGCCTCGATACGCACGTGGCTGTTTGGCCTGCGTGAAAACAAGAGGATGGGGGCCGATCTCCTTTTCATGATCACCTACATGGCAGCAATCACGACTGCCCGGGCGACACGGCCGGAAATATTTGCCTATACCGCTACACGGGAAGAGTTTATTCCCTCAAAATATTTCAAGAAAATCGAATTTTTTGTCAAACGGTGGAATTACAGCTACGTTGACGCCCTGACCCTCATGGCAGAACGGGTAAAAAATCCCATGCTCCAGAGCATGCTGAACCGTTACGCCAACTCCATCGAGTCAGGAGTCCCCGATGAAGACTTTCTCACCCGGGAACTGCTCACCATCAGGAGCATTTACCGCAATACCTACGAGGAGGGGCTCGAGATGCTGAAGAAGTGGGGGGATGCCTACATCGCCATGCTCTTCTCTGCATCGCTCGTGGGTATCATCATCATGATATCGGTGGCCATCTTTGCTCCCGAGGATATCCAGAGCACCCTGATGATGTCCTATCTCATCGTGATCGCAGTCTCGATATTCGGAATTGTTACGATGTACCGGGCAGTTCCCGATGACCAGAAAACTCACGGGCTTCAAAGGGGATCCAAGGAACAGGGGATGATCCACCGGATGAGCAGGAAAGTCCTCCCGGTGATTGCCGCAATCGTGATCACATTCCTGCTCCTGAGTACTCTTGGATATCTTCCCGATGTCTTCGGGCTGGTCATGCTGATCATCGGGATCCTTCTCTTTCCACTCGGAATAATCGGGTACATCGATGACTCGAACATCATCCTCAGGGACAGTGACTTTTCTGTATTTATCAGGAGTCTCGGTTCCGTGATGGGGGGCAAAGGGGTGACCATCGGTCATGCAATGGCAGAGATCGACAAAAAATCACTCGTGACCCTTGAGCCCCTGGTGAATGGCGTATTCTCAAAACTGAACCTTGGCCTTGACGACAAGCTTACCTGGGAGAGGTTCATCGGGGATTCAGGCAGCAACCTGATCTACAAGTACCTGGGAATTTTCCGCGATTCGGTCGAACTGGGCGGCTCTCCCGATCAGATCGGCGAGATCGTGGGATCTTCCATGCTTGAGCAGGTTCTGCTCAGGAACAAACGTCATACCATCTCCCTGGGTTTCGTGGTACTCCTGATCCCCATGCACGCAATGATGATCGCGATCTTTCTCTTCCTCTTCCACATTCTCCTCCGCATGTCAGTGTCGATTACCGATGTAATGCAAACCCTGGGACCTGCCAGCAGCGGTGTGGGCGAAGCAGGTGCGTTAAGTTCTACGATGTCAGGTTCTTTGACCATGTTTGTCAACTTCCCCGAAGCCACCATGATCACCTATGTGATGATTATCATCACCATCATCACGGTTTCTAATATCCTTGCAGGCCGGATTGTTTTTGGTGGCGCAGGGTATATTTACTACTTCTTCGGAAGCCTGCTCTGCACCGTTACCGGAATCATATATATAGCAGCACCGTTTATAGTTGGATTATTCTTCAATATCCCAACCCTCTCGGGGGTCTGACATGAAAGAATCAACGATCAGGATCATCGTTCTCATTGCGATCATTCTCACGGAAGCACTGCTTGTCGTGATCAATATTCCCGAGCTGAGCCTGATCGCGAGTGTTGTCCTCCTCGTTGCGCTGCTCCTTGCTTCCGGTGCGGGCTCATGGATCGGGGGACGTCTCCGGTCGAGTGGGACGCTGGCTGCCCGGGATGGTATGCCGGACGAAGAAGCTGCCTCCCGGATAAAAGAGAGAATCCCGCCGGTAAAAGAGGGGGGGGTGCAGGCTGAGGGAGGCCCAGGGTCAGGTGCACCATCACGGATCTGGGGACTTCTCCGGTCCCGGGGGACGCAGGCTGCCCGGGGAAAGGAGAAAGCCCTGCCGGTGAAGGAGACGGTCGTTCATGCGGAGAGAACCGTCACGGTCTCATCGAAAGGTAAACCCCGTTTCGAGACATTTTCCATGATGAAAAGAGGCCTGCACCTTTTTCTCGTATCCTGTCTTGAGAGGGGTAAAACGAAAGGACCCGATACCGCAGGGGCCATAACACCTGAAAAGGCTGGATCCAGCGGCAGTACGAGTCAGATCTCCTTTGCTTCTGTGGAAGCCGCGGCTGCATCCCCAGTCGGGATAAAAAGGGAGCCAAACCCGTTTTCTCCGCTTGTCCAGAATACGGTGCTCGATTCTGATTTTGTGACCGCTGGTGACGGAAAGGGCGGGTCCGGTGCCGGTTCCGATATCCCGTTTGATGCTGATCTTGAACCGGCTGCACCAGAAGGGAGACCCCGCGAACATCCTGAACCTGCCTTTCATGAGGATATCCCGCTCATTCTGGATGAGGAGGATGAGGAGGATACGGCCGGTGAAATGCCCGCCACCGGTCAGGACCACCCTGCAATTATCGGGGAAGAAGAAGCGGAAGTTACCATCGAGGAAGAACTTGATGAACTCGAGAAGCTTGAGCTCGATGTCGTGGGTCTCGAAACTCCGGAAGTAATTCAGGGGAAGCCGGCAGCTGGTGGCGATCAGTCCAAGGAAGCATCGCTCGAAAAAACGATGCGTGACCTCGATGTCAGGGACGGGTATATGAGCCCGTTCGCCAAAGATACATCCGGTGACGTGGACCTGCTCTCCTCCATGAAGAGCGACATGAAGGGCAAGCGGAAAGTGAACCAGAGCCTTGTGAGGGACTTGAAGGATATCCCTGTCCAGGTCCGCGATATCGAAGAGGATCTCGTCGCCATCTTATCAAACCAGAAAAAACGCTGGTGAATGAGGATAACACTCCCTGATAAAGTTTATATCGCTCCCTGAACGATTCTATGGTGGTTTTATACCTCTGACATGATTTTATTCCTAAGGTCGTTTCGGGAGCATATCAGACCTGGTGATAGAAAAGATGGACGATGAATGGCAGCCGGATTCACTTGTCGAGGCCAGGGTGGATCAGGTACGGCAGGATCTGATGCAGTACATCGAGAAAAACTCGGAGAAGATTGATGCCGATATTCCCATCTTCTTCGGTTATGTCCTCTCCACTATCGATAAATCACTGCCTGATATTGACCTGCGGTCACATGACCAGCTGATCGATGATATCACGGTAAGGGTTCTTGAAAAGAGCAGCCGCTCCACCGATCTCGATTATATCGAGAAGCTCTTCAGCCATGCCTCCCGTGCGAAGCGCCGCCCGGGGGGGAGGATGATTTTTGATATCATCCTCGGCCTCAAGATGATGGAGATTGGAAAATATCATGAGGCAATTG
>JAJRBV010000061.1 GCA_028679275.1 Methanoregulaceae archaeon | reverse complement strand
CAGGTTGAAATCGCACATGTCGCCATGGAGATTCCTGAGTATCGGCATCATGATGTGGCGGAGATTGCGTACAGGAAAGCTGAGTACGCATTTGACATCCTCCGGTGTCCTCTTATGGTCGATGACACAGCATTTTCGATCAGGGCTCTCAATGGATTTCCCGGACCTTATGCTGCATATGTGCTCATTACCATAGGGATCGGGGGGATCATCAAGCTCCTTGAAGGAGTTGCCGAGAGGGATGCGCATTTCGAGACGGCAATTGCCTATGCTTCTGAAGACGGAATACGGGTGTTTCGGGGAAGGGTTGACGGAGTCATTGTCTCTCCGCGGGGGAACGCGGGGTTCGGGTATGATCCCATTTTCGAAGTGGAAGGACGCACCCTCGCAGAAATTGACCGAGCCGGCAAAAACCTGATTTCCCATCGCGCAAGGGCTCTCTCTCCTCTCAAAGAATGGCTCCTTTCAGGGAAGAAGCCTGCCCGGGACAAAACCGTTAAGAGCAAGGATGACGTTTAATAATAGTCCAAGAAGTGGTGTCCCTCAATGGCAAGATTTCCTGAAGCCGAAGCAAGACTCCTGAATGTCAAGATATGCATGCGCTGCAATGCCCGGAATGCGATACGCGCGACCAGTTGTCGCAAGTGCGGATACAAGAACCTCCGGCCCAAGAACAAAGAGAAGAAGGCCTGATATTCAGGCACTATAAAAGGTCACTCTTTTTCCTTTCTGGCTGTACTCTCCTTTATATGTCTCGATGTTGCGTTTGTAACCGATACGATCGGTAAACCCGAGTTCCCGCAGTCGCTCCCTCACCCTCATGACCTCCTGTTCATCCCGCCAGTCCGGGGTATAGACATAGATCACCTTCATGCTGTCCCGTGAGTCAGGATTAGGTTTTGCCGTGCTGACCTTGGCTGAAATACCCAGTTCCTTTCTGCAGGTGGCGTTACGGACGAGCCTCCATGCTTCATCCACCCGATCCGGAGGAAGAAAAATGAGCCACTTGCCTGCGAGATCATCCTCAATTGCATCCGGCTTCACATCTGGCGCATCCTGGACGATCCAGTACATCCGGGTGGTGCGGCTCGGGATCACACCCTCCCCTTCGAAGATAACCTGGTATATTGCGCCAGGGGAGCCGAAACGGAAGATCAGCGCCTCTCCGAGCTGGGGATATTCGATGCAGAATTTTTCGAATATCTGGAGGAACAGGGTCTCAAAATCTTTGCCCTCTTCCACGAGCTCAAAGAGATACGGTCCCCTTGCGCGAAGCCCGGCATTCAGCATCACCTCGAAAAGACCATAAGCGACGTCAGCAAGTGCTCCGGGATCGACTTTCTCCATATGTTAGGATTACACGGAGGCAATGAAAAAAGGTTATGTTCAGTTCACCTGCCACAGAGTTCCTTTGCTATAAGGGATGCAGCATATTCACCTGAAAGGAGCATCCCCCCAAAAACCGGGCCCATCCGGTGTTCACCAGCAACCGCATTCGCTGCCATCCCTGCCACGATAAGGCCGGGAAAAATCTCTCTCGTATGGGCAATGATCATCGATTCAGCCTTTTCTGCCCACATGAAACCCTCACCTTTCACAATGACTTGGTCTGATTTTTTTGCAACAAGCCTGGCTACGACCGCATCGTGACCTGTGGCATCAATTGCATACCTGCAGCCAAGGGTGAGGGGATCCACGGAAAGATCCGCCATCGCCACCGGACTCCAGTTAACGACAAGGCCTGAGATCCTCGAATTGCTCCGAACCATCACGTCTTCGACCGTCATGGAGGTAAGGAACTCGACTCCTGCCTCGCACGCAGCCGAAGTGAGTTTTGCAACGGCCTCCACGGAACCCGCAACATAGTATCCTTCCGTATAAGGGCGATACCGTATACCGAAACGATCGAGTATCCGCCTCGCGGCTTCCTGAACCACAATCCGGGGGAACATCATCCCTCCCCCCCACATTCCCCCGCCGACCGATAGTTTCTTCTCAATCAGGGTAACCGATAAGCCCGTTTCCCCAAGAAATGTGGCGGCAGCAAGACCTGAAGGCCCGCCACCGACTATTGCAACATCGGTCTCGGTGCAGCTGAGCAGGGTCTTTAACTCAGATTCAATAATCGCCCTGCTGATAATCCGTTCATCAAGTTCCATCCGGTTTCCTCAGCCAACTCATCCATTCCGGAGTATATTAAAATGGACCTGTGATTCCAGACCACGAAGGAACTCCTTAAAAGAGATGTGCCAGTGCCTCCCTGCAATTGCTGAATACCCAACAATTCGGGAGCATTCCGGAACCGGTGGCGCTATGGTCATTAATCGGCCGCTGATCCAGGGTTATTTTTGGATTCTGTCAGGGATTTTCATTCACCTGAGAGAATGTTTATGAACCACGCATACCGTACCTTCCTATCATGAAACCATGGAAGCGTGACTGGGGACTGACGGGCAGGATCTGGCTCACCATGTTCCTGCTGTTCCTTGTCTACCTTGCCTTCATCGCAATACTCTCTATGCTCGGGATCGGTCTCCCGTTCCTGGTGGTCATTGTATTCCTGATGGCATTTCTTCAGTATTTTTTCTCGGACCGCCTGGTACTCTGGAGCACGAGAGCCAGGGTGATCGAGCCGGACGAATATCCTGAACTCCACCGGATGGTCGAGAAGTGTGCAGCCGGGGCGGGTATCCCAAAGCCCCGCGTTGCCATAATGCAGACCCCTGTGCCTAATGCATTTGCCACCGGAAGGAGCCCGAAACATGCCGTGGTCGCCGTAACAGACTCGATCCTGCGTCTCCTTACCCCGCGGGAACTGGAAGCGGTCATTGCCCATGAGATCTCGCATGTAAGGAACAGGGATGTGCTGACCCTCACGATAGCGAGCTTTGTCGCCATGATTGCAGCGCTCATCATGAACAATTTCCTCTTTGCTGCAATGTTTGGCCGGCGGGATTCAGGGAATGCGTGGATCATAGCCGGGATTGTTGCCGTTGTGGTCTACTTCATTGCGCAGCTCCTCATCATGGCCCTCTCACGGTACCGTGAGTTTGCGGCAGACCGTGGAAGTGCATATATAACGGGATCACCCGGGGACCTCATCTCGGCACTTGGAAAGATCAGCGGGAGAATGGAGGCAGTACCCGCCCAGCAGAAACAGGCTGTCGAGACCGCC
>JAJRBV010000119.1 GCA_028679275.1 Methanoregulaceae archaeon | reverse complement strand
GGCGAGATTGCCGGCAGACACCTTGGCCTTGGTAACAGCGCGGTGGTCATGGCCGTGAGTGGTGCCCGTGGGTCGATGCTCAACCTGACCCAGATGGCCGGGTGTGTAGGGCAGCAGTCTGTCCGCGGGGAGCGGATTATGCGTGGGTATGACGAACGCACCCTCCCTCACTTTAAGAAAGGTGACCGTGGGTCAGATGCCCATGGATTTATCAAGCATAGCTATAAGGGTGGCCTGAACCCGACCGAGTTCTTCTTCCATGCAATCGGGGGCCGCGAAGGGCTGGTGGATACGGCGGTCCGTACCTCGCAGAGCGGGTACCTGCAGCGGCGCATGATCAATGCATTGCAGGATCTCAAGGTTGCCTACGACGGTACAGTAAGAACAACCGGAGGAAGGATCATCCAGTTCAGATACGGGGAGGACGGGACGGATCCCATGAAGAGCAGTTTCGGTGATCCGGTCGATGTGAAAGGGATCGTTGAGAGTATTCTCAAGGAAGAGGTGTAAGATGCTGGCTGAAGAGGAATCACGGATCGAAGCAGCAGATCTTCCTGTAAAAACAAAGGAGCAGCTGAGGAAGTTCCTCGAAGGAAAGGAAATAACCCCGTCCCAGTTTGACCTGATCATGAACCGCGTCGTCAACGAGTACCAGAATACCCGGATCGAAGCCTGTGAAGCAGTCGGGATCATAGCCGCCCAATCGATCGGAGAGCCCGGCACCCAGATGACGATGCGGACGTTCCACTATGCCGGAGTGGCCGAGATCAACGTTACCCTCGGTCTTCCCCGGCTCATCGAGATCATGGATGCGAGGAAGGAACCGAGCACTCCCACGATGACCATCTATCTTGAGGCCGATTATGGTGGTGACAGGGACCGGGCGCGGGAAGTGAGCTGGCAGATTGAGGCGGCACCGCTTCACGAGTTCGGGGATATCACGATCGACATGGAGAACATGCAGATCGTTGTGCACCTCAATACGGCAGTCTGTGAAAAGAGAAAGATTGCACCATCATCGATCCTCGAAGTTGCACCAAAGAAAATCCGGGAGCGTCGTCACTACCGCGATTTTGAATTTGAGATGGATGATAAAACCGCGACGATCCTGTTCATGCCAAAGGACAGGGAAAGTTACCAGAACCTGTTCCAGCTCGCGGAACATGTCAGGAATGTCATCGTGCAGGGTATCGATGACATCGAACGGGTCGTGGTAAGGAAGGAGAGCGGAGAGTATATCCTATATACTGAAGGCTCCAACATTAAAGACGTGTTTGAGGTCGAGGGTGTGGATACCACCCGTACCCGCACCAACAACATCAGCGAGATCTCGCAGGTCCTCGGGATCGAGGCTGCCAGGAATGCAATCATCCACGAAGCTCTCTCCACCCTTGGCGAACAGGGTATCCTTGTCGATGTACGCCATATCATGCTGGTCGCTGATATGATGTGCATGGAAGGGGAAGTCAAGCAGATCGGGCGTCATGGAATTGCCGGGGAGAAAGAGAGCGTGCTGTCACGGGCCGCGTTCGAGGTGACGGTGAACCACCTTCTCGATGCGGCAGTGGCAAACGAGATTGATGAATTATCCGGGGTGACCGAGAACGTGATTGTCGGGCAGCCGATCCAGCTCGGAACCGGGGATGTGAAACTGATCGCGAAACCTTTGAACTAGGAGAATTGTAATGGATTTTAATGTATCGTTGAGACGGGCCATCAAGACCGGGGACGTCATACTTGGCCAGAACCAAACTGAACAATGTATCAATGAGGGCAGGGCCCAGATGGTCGTAGTTGCCGGCAACTGCCCGGAAAACTTCAGGAAATCCCTTTCCTCGCGAGAAGGACTGTTTCTGTACACCTACGAAGGATCAAGCGTCCAGCTCGGAAAGGCATGCGGAAAGCCGTTCATGGTCAGTGCCCTCGCCGTCATTGACCCCGGCGAGTCTGACCTTCTCAATCTCAAGAGGGCATGAGATGTCGGAGATTGTGCTGACCGAGGACTGCATGCGCCTCATATCGCAGTTCGAACGCCTCACCGGGGCAGGAAGCCGGGATTGTGTCATCGATGACCGGAACAACCGGCTTATATTCGTCGTCAATCCGGGTGAGATGGGACTGGCCATCGGGAAAAAAGGGGCCAGCATCAAGAAGGCGATGGAAGTCATGGGGAAAAAGATCGAGGTGGTCGAGTATTCTCCAAGCCCGGAGCAGTTCCTCAAGAATTGCTTCCTCCCGGCACAGGTCATTGCCGTTGGATTCGAGACCGAGGATGACGGGCAGGTTGCCCACATCGAGGTCAGGCCCGAGGACCGTGGGATCGCGATAGGCAAGGAAGGGAAGAATATCTTCAAGGCAAAGAAACTGGCGCTCCGCCAGCATAACATCTCTGACGTGAGCCTGGTTACCGAAGAGGAAGCCTGAACCAATTTTTTTAACCGTAGCGATACACGTCAGAACCTGTGCCAATCCCGTGATCCGGCACAATTCAAGGAGATCGATTTTTTTTATCAGTCGATTAATCCTGAGAAGAAATCTTCATTTTATTTTTACCGGCAGGTTCAAAGAACCTTCGTGTTATTGTAAAAATCGTTTTTGCAGGTATTTCTGCTGCACTCTGGTGCCCGAATGTATCCTGGCATGGCAGGTTTCGCAAAGGGACATGAGATTTGACGGATCATCGCAGGTGAAATCCTGATCAATATGATGAACCTGGAGCCGTTCCTTCGAACCGCAGATCCTGCAGGAAAATCCGTCTCTTGCAAGGATCTCAGCCCTTATCCCTCTCCAACGGGGAAGCCCGTATTTTGCCCGTGCCCGGATGATACGTCGGTATCGAATACAGAACACCTCATGCTCCCGCCGCTCTGAAAAGGGGCACTGGTAACAGAGTATCAGGAAACCATTTCTGCCGGGATCTCCTCCGCAGGCGGGATCTGCAGCGACGTCAAACGCTGTCAGGAAGAGCTGGAACTCCTTTTTCGTCAGGATCACCCACCCGGTTCCCAGGGATGGCCAAAGACACATGCCCCGGTTGCACTGTCAGTTCCGGGAACGGGCCTGGAGGGATTCGAACCCTCGACATCCGGGTTAGAAGCCCGGCGCTCTATCCTGGCTAAGCCACAGGCCCATGAGCAGCCAGTACTTTGTGTTATCCCTCTTTATTAAATCTCGGAAGGGTCGATCGAAGCAGCATTAGACCGCATTTACACAAAAAATCATAAAACAGTAGTTGTACATGAAAAAATGAAAAAAGACGGGGTATCTCTTAAAAAAAAAAGAAACCGTGCGGGATATTTTCATCAGCCTGCATGATAGCAGGCAGATTTCACCACATCGACTGAGACCGGATGAATGATGCTCTCATGGGTGACCGATTTTACAATGGAAGATCCGATGCACCGGACCTTGATGCGGGCCGACATCCTTTCGCGCTCTTCAAAATGGTATCCCTGGGTGAACTCCACCATGCGTTTCATCGTGATGCTTATCGCTACGATCTCGGCAATGATTCCGGAATCCCCCGGATCAAGGTCTTCCATGTCCACCGAGGTCATGAACACTGAGGTGCCGGGACTGAGGCCTGCGAGCGTGACGACATTATGGGTACTTTGCAGTTCGAGTGTCCGGGGTCTGCCTTTGTGCAGTTCCTGCATAATATCCGGAGAAATCCCTGTTAACGCGTAGCATTTCATCGCCAATCACCCGTACATCGGGAGCTGCTGTTCTTTCTTTGGTAACGCCTCGGCAGTCTGGACCTGCTCTGCCAGTTTATGCATCGTGGATTCTATCTCATCGGCCTGCTCGATGAGCGGCTGGACATCGAGTTCAAGCCCGTACATCTTGTTCAGCACCTCAATCGTCGCGGCTGAAGCCCGTGGATCGGGGGCATTGATGGTCTCGCCAAGCAGCCCGAACGCATCGATATTGCGAATCCTGCATTCGGTGAGGAAGCTGCTGGCAATGCCCGAGATGCTGCCTATGGGGAGGATGATTGTGCTCTCCTGTATCCTCGGAAGCGCCTGTTCGGAAGTAGCAACACCAAACACCCGTTTCTCCGTTTCGTTGGTGATTATCCCCGCTATGGTAACCACCTCCCTGATTTTGAAGGGCGCAAGCCATTCCATGATACCGTTTGCAACCTCGTAACAGATCATCGGGTGGATTGGGATGTCGGCAACAATTGCCGCGAGGTTCCCTTTTTCATATACCCGCACAGGGACATTGATCACCCCGCGGTTCATCATCGCAAGGGGGGGGAAGTACTTGCTGTTCATGCTTCCGATCTGCGTGAACTCGAGCTGATCAACCATATACTGAAGCGCAATGCTTCCAACAAGGCCGCTGCCAGGAAAGCCCATAAGGACAGAAGAACCTTCCTGGCCCAGTGGTTTTGAAAAGATCCTGATGTCGGAACTGGGGTCTGGTGACATTAACTTAACATATCTTTCCAATGTAAAAAAGTATTATGCAAGAGTATCCGGTAAAACGCGGGTTTACAAAAGATCTGAACACAAAAATCGTGGAAGGCCTGAAAGAGTGCTTCGGCACGGAAGTGAAAAAACAGGGAGATCATTACCAGATCAGCTATGGTGCACTCAGACTCCTCGATGTCACTACGGGAGACGGGGGAAAATCCCTGATTGTACGCACCGAGTCAGATAAGGATGCCTCCGATGAGGTGATCCTTGACACCAACCGGCGATTCAGGAAATATCTTGACTTGGTGACAGGGTTCTCCACGAAGGAACGGGTGAAAAAAGCAAAAAGTGTAGAAGAAGCCTGACCGCTCTTCTACTCGATAACAATCGCCGGCTTGAAGGGGAGGGCAAGTGCTGCCTTGGCATGCACGCTCTCTCCGGCATCACGCACAGTCACCGGGACATTAAATTCCTTTTCGAGGAAAGAGACTGCCTTCCGGAAGATCGCCTGCTCGTCCGGACTCTCATCGAGAAGCTGCGAGACAACCTGGGGGGGCAGCCGGTGAATGAGCTGCGTACACTGCCGCACGGTATCGGTCACTTCCCTGCCTTTCTTCCTCATCTCCTCGTCTTTCATTATCTCCTTGATCACAGTGCCCTTGTTCTCTGCACCAGCGACAGAAACAAACACACGGCGTTTCCATTCGGGTGCGGTATAGATGGTGATTGCAGAGGGGGCCATCTGGATGATCTTTATGATTGCCTCGATGTCCTCAACCGTCCTTGAGATGAGATCTTCTGCAAGCTCGAGTCTCCTGTCAACTGCCGCCGGATCCTGGTCAGGCCAGGGGGCGTACGAGACGAGACCGGTGTTGCCAAGCCCCTTCCACAGGTATTCGCAGGTAAAGGGGATGACCGGCGCAAGCAGCCTGACCCAGACCGAGCAGAGTTCCCTGAGATACGTGCTTCCATCAGACCCTGCGGGGAGTCTCCTCCTGTACCATCTGAGGTCGGACTCTATCCCGAAGAAAGCCTCCTGGAGGGCCTGCCGGGTCTGGAACCGTTCCAGTGACTCCGTCATGCGGGCAATATGTCCCTGGAGCCGGCTTGCAAGCCATCCGTCAAGTTCGTCAGGGGTGCCGGTTGCATTGCGCGATTCTTCCACCGTGCTTATGAACCGTTCGATCTGGCGCCGTGTGGATGCGACCAGCTCATTTCTCCAGTCAAAATCCTGCCATGGCTCCGCACTCCCGACAAGGAACATCCTGACGGTATCGGCGCCGAATTCGTGAAGGGCATCCTCAAGGAGGAAGACATTGCCTTTGGACGAGGACATCTTCGCCCCGTTCAGGAGCCCCATACCAAAGACCACCATGCCCCTCGGGAGAAGGGACTCCGGGAAGATGGCGACATGGTGGAACAGCTGGAACGTCAGGTGGTTTGAGATGAGATCCTTTGCCGAGAACCTGAAATCATACGGACACCAGAACAAAAATTCCTGCCGCATGGCATCCAGTTTTTCACGCTCCGGGAGTGATGCCGTCTCCTTCCCAAGGAATATATAATCAAAGACCTCGGGAGTGAGGAGATCGGGCGGGATCGATTTCAGGTGATGGGCAATGGTATAATACGCCATGTAGACCGTGGAATCTGAAAGCGGCTCGATCAGCCATGCCGGGTCCCATGGGAGGCGCGTCCCGAGCCCCACCTTCCGGGTACAGGCCCAGTCCTTGAGCCAGTCCACGGTCCTCTCGAACTCAGCCCTCACTTCAGGCGGGACCAGGGACATCTGTTCAAGAAGGGATACCACCTGGCCTTTCCACGACGGGTCACTGTACTGGAGGAACCACTGGTCGTGAAGAATTTTGACAAGTACCTGCCCCCCGCACCTGCAGACCACGGATCGGGTATCAAACTCATACATG
>JAJRBV010000092.1 GCA_028679275.1 Methanoregulaceae archaeon | reverse complement strand
TTCAGAGAAATATCATCGCAATGTCCGGCAGGGCCATTGAAGCTGCCGGCGATGTCAATGTCCTCCTCCTCGATAAGACCGGGACCATCACCCTTGGAAACCGGCAGGCAGCCGCGTTCATCCCGGTAGACGGGGTCCGGGAGGAGGATCTTGTTCATGCCGCCTACATTGCATCGTTTGCTGATGATACACCGGAAGGAAAGAGCGTGGTCGCACTTGCTTCCGGAGAGTGCAGCACCCTGCCCGGGATTCCTGAACAGGCCGCATTCATTCCATTCTCTGCCCAGACCCGGATCAGCGGAGTAGACCTGGACGGCGTCTCCTACCGGAAGGGTGCTTATGATGCAATCGTCCGGGAGGTTACTTCCCAGGGGGGTTCTGTTCCACCGGATCTTGATGCAAGAGTATCCCGGATTGCCCAGACCGGAGGGACCCCTCTTGTCGTGAGCAGGAACAACGACGTGCTCGGGGTGGTACATCTGAAAGACGTACTAAAGTCCGGTGTCCGTGAACGCTTTTTTGACCTCCGCCGCATGGGCATCAGGACCATCATGATTACCGGTGATAACCGTCTTACTGCCGCAGCAATTGCCGCTGAGGCCGGAGTGGATGATTTTCTCGCTGAAGCCAAACCGGACGATAAGCTCAGGCTTATCCGCACCTACCAGGATGAGGGCTACATGGTAGCCATGACAGGGGACGGTACAAACGATGCCCCGGCTCTCGCCCAGGCCGATGTTGCAGTGGCGATGAACAACGGGACCCAGCCAGCCCGCGAGGCTGCGAACATCATTGACCTTGATTCGGACCCGACCAAGCTGATCGAAGTTGTGGAGATAGGAAAGCAGATCCTGATGACCCGGGGTGCACTCACTACCTTCTCCATCGCCAATGATGTCGCAAAGTACTTTGCTATTATTCCGGCGGCATTCATTGCAATCTACCCGCAGCTTACCCTGCTCAACGTGATGGCGCTCTCCTCGCCGGAGACCGCAATCCTCTCGGCGGTGATCTTTAATGCCCTGATCATTCCCCTGCTCATCCCCCTAGCCCTCCGGGGCGTGCAGTTCCGCCCCATGCCCGCAGGCCGGTTGTTCATATACAACCTGGTAATCTTTGGCATCGGGGGAATCATTGCCCCGTTCCTCGGTATCAAGGCAATCGATCTCATCCTCTCGGCGGTGACAGCATTATGAAACTGCCAGGACCCCTGCGGACAGCAGCCCTCCTCTTTTTGGTGCTGTTCCTGGTTTCAGGTGTTATCTACCCGGTCCTTGTTACCGGGATCGGTGAGCTCGCGTTCCCTGCACAGGCCCACGGGAGCCTTGTCAGGGACAAAAACGGGACAGTGATAGGGTCGATGCTCATTGGCCAGGATTTTGCCGGACCCTTTTATTTCCAAGGGCGTCCTTCCGCAACACAAGGCAGTCCTTATAACGCAGGACAGTCTGGAGGATCAAACCTGGGGCCTTCAAATCCGGTCCTTGCAGAACGGGTGAACCAGACTCTCGGTTCTCTTGGCAGGCAGGGGATTTCAGGTCCATGGCCGGGAGACCTGGTTACGGCTTCGGCGAGCGGCCTCGACCCGCATATCACCCTTGAGGCCGCGCTCGCCCAGGTTCCTTCTGTAGCATCGGCAAGGGGAATGAATGAAGAGGAAGTCCGGGCGCTGGTCCTTTCGGAAGTCACCAGAAGCCCGTTCTTGTTCCATCCTCCCTACGTGAACGTCCTCACCCTGAACCGGGCACTGGATGGTGAACAGTGATGCCATCGAATTCCCCCCTTCGCCATGATGACAGGAGACCGACCCCAGAAGATCTTCTTACCCTCGCTAACGCCGAAGAACGGAGTAACCGGGAGGGTAAGCTGATTGTCTATCTCGGCTATGCGGCTGGCGTGGGAAAAACCTATACCATGCTCTGGGATGCCATCCACCTCAAGGAAGAGGGGAAGGACGTGGTCATCGGTTACATTGAGACCCATAACCGGGTTGATACTGACGCGCTTGCTGCCAGGCTCGAAACGATCCCGCCTGCCAGGATCTGGTACCAGGGGCTTGATATCCGCGAAATGGACCTTGATGCCGTGATCGCACGAAAACCTGCAATAGTCCTCGTCGATGAACTTGCCCATACCAATGCACCACATTCCCGCCACCTGAAGCGGTACCAGGATATTGAGGAACTCCTCCGGGCCGGCATCTCGGTCTATACAACGGTGAACATCCAGCATACTGACAGCCTGAACGATGCTGTCTCCCAGATTACCGGGATACAGGTTTCCGAGACCGTCCCCGATACTTTTTTTGACCTCGCCGATGATATCCGGTTGGTTGACCTCACCCCTGAAGAGCTCCGGGCCCGGATGAAGGCAGGGAAAGTGTACTTCGGGGACATGGCTTCGCAGGCGATCGAGCATTTCTTCTCAACCGGGAACCTTGTTGCCCTCCGCCAGCTGACCCTGCGGTACCTGGCGCAGCGGACAGACCGGCAGATGGTCACCCACATGCGGGCACGTGCCATACCCGGGCCATGGCCGGCGGTCGAACGGATTCTCGTTGCCATACGGCCAAGTCCCTATGCAGAGGCGATGGTGCGGGCAGCGTACCGGGACTCCGTGCGGATGAATGCAGAATGGGTGGTAATCTCGGTGGAAGAGGAGAGGAGTGGTCCCCCGTCCGGTCAGGAGCAGGCCTGGCTTCGAAACGCTACGGAGACCGCGAGAAAACTCGGGGGGAAGATCGTCCTTTACCGTGGCGAGGATGTGGCAAATGAGATCCTCAGGTATGCCCGGCAGCATAACGTCACCACCATCATGCTCGGAAAACCCCGAGGGCTCGATATCCTGGTCTCTCCTGTATACCGTATCATGCGGAGATCGACAGGTATCGATATTATCCTCTTTGATGCCAAAGGAGCCCCCGCTATCCCTTTCGAGCGGCAGATCCCAAGGCTCATTCCGAGGGATTATCTCATCACCCTCGTCCTCATCCTCACTGCAACCCTTCTGAACTACCTGCTTCTCGGGACCATCTCTACAACCAACCTCATCATCATACAGCTGCTCCCGGTAGTCGTGAGTGCATGGTTCTTCAGCCGGGGGGCCTCTCTCTTCGCTGCTGTGGTGAGTATCCTTGTATTTGATATCGCCTTTGTAGCGCCCTACTACACCCTGAGTGTATCGGACTGGGAATATTTCATCTCGTTCTCCGGGTACGTCATCATCGCCCTTATGATAAGCCACCTCGCAAACCGGCTCCGGTACCTCCTTCCCCAGATCCGGGAGAGCGAAGCAACGGTTGCTGCAGTGGCCGGGCTTTCAAAGGATCT
>JAJRBV010000083.1 GCA_028679275.1 Methanoregulaceae archaeon | reverse complement strand
GCAATCGCACTCTACCGGAAGTTCTATGAGACGCTCTGCGTTCCGGTGATCATCTCGAAACGGCCGGACTGGGACAAGTTCCCTGGTGCCGATTACACGATCGCGGTGGACACGATCATGCCCGACGGGCGGACGCTCCAGATCGGGACCGTGCACCACCTGGGGGATCATTTCTCAAAGACGTTCTCGATCACCTACGAGGATGTGAACGGTGAGCAGCAGTTCGCCCAGCAGACCTGCTACGGGATCTCAGAGCGGTGTATCGCGGCGCTGATCAGCATGCACGGCGATGAGAAGGGGCTCGTGCTGCCGCCATCGGTTGCACCGGTCCAGGCGGTCATCGTCCCGATCACCATCGGGAAGCGGAAGGAGGAGGTAATCGCGGCGGCAGGGGAGATCGAGCAGGAGTTGCGTACTGCAGGCCTTCGGGTCAAAGTGGACCTCCGCGATATCCGGCCCGGCGCCAAGTACTACTACTGGGAGATGCGGGGTGTCCCGCTCCGGATCGAGGTTGGCCCAAGAGACCTTGATGCCGGGCAGGTGACCGCGGTGACCCGGCTCGGGGGGAAATCGACTATCCCCCGTGCATCGCTCTCATTCGGGGTGGCTGATGTGCTTGCAAAGTTCACTGCAACCCTCACCATACGGGGCCAGGAGCATATCCTGTCGCATGCCAAAGTTGTGGACTCGATGGAGGAGCTCTCCATAGCGATTGAGAAAGGGGTTGCTATCGTCCCGTGGTGTGGTGAACGGGGCTGCGCTGACTTCATCGAGGAGACCGTGAATGCGAGCGTTCTCGGCACCGAGGTGCAGGCCGGGTTTGCATTTGCTGAAAGTGGTGCGTGCATCGCCTGTGGGAAGAAGGGGACCGGGACACTGGTCGGACGGTCGTACTGAGACACCTTTTTTTTTCAATTTTCCATCTGATCCTTGGATAATGCACTCACCAAGAAATGCCTCTATTATATTCACTTGCGGGGGCTGTTGCCCCCACACCCCCACAGGATGGACGCCGCCGCCCCTGAAGGGCTTCCTGCAGGCGGATCATGGCCGTAGACTGGAAGAAAAATTCAGTGTGTAGCACCTGAACAACTCCTTATCATAATCAAAATTAAACCAAAAAAGTCCTAATCTGATCTCTTAAGGTAACACCCCAATCCGGAAGAGGATAAATCTGATCCATCAAACCGCCCTATCGTGTCCTGGGGGACGCCACAGCGGCGGGGGTAAGCCGAAGGCGCAACCCCCTGGAGCGTCGAAATTAAGTGTCTATGGTAAATGCAATAATTAAAAAAAATTGGGCTGTTCTCTCAGCACCCGTTACAGTAGTACAGGTACTCCACTCCGGGAGCAGCCAGATCTCCGGCCACGACTTTCCTTCCCTTCGTGACGAAGATCTTCCCGCACTTGGCACACCGCTTCGGCCTGATGCGGTCAATCTGCTTCATCGGGACTTCCATCACAAACCGGGTATCCGGTTTCTGACCGTTGCCCTGGAGGTCCTGGTCGTTGAACGCTGCAACGAGCTGCATGATCTGGAGGGGGCTTGCCCCTATCTCGAGGAAGCGTTTGAAGAGGAAGTAGTTGAACACCAGCCACGGGAGATCGGAGCGCTCGATGAAATCCTCGAGCTCGCTTCCTTCCTGTGTATCAAAATCCTCGAGCGTACATCCGCAGAGGGGACAGCGCCCTCTCACGAGCTCATCCAGGTAGACCTCCTCCCGGCATCCCGGGCAGGTGGTGTGGGGTGCATGCATTCGTGACGTCATGGTATTCGGGGTTTTTGTATTCGGTATTCTGGGAAGAAACGGAGCTTGGTTCAACGTGCTGTAGTGAGTGGTCCGCATAACGGTACCGTCTATTCACCGCACGCCTGGTGGCACGGCAGAACACCGTCCGCACCAGGCTGCACAGGCGGGAAACCATAGCCCGTGCAGGCTCTTGTGCCGCTCCTTATCTGCCGTGACCGTTATCCAGTGGTCGACTGCCTCTTCTATTTGTAGCACCTGCTCATAAAACTATATCACACTGCAAGCGGATTCAGTCGCAAAATCAGGAAAATAACAGAAATATTTTGGTTATTCTTCGACGGGAACCGAAGAGGCGGAAAAGAGAGGTATCAGCGCAGGAGGATCCCGAATACGCTCGACATGCACTGGAGTGCTTCACGACTGTTTCCCTGGCGCCAGCTGAGGATTCCCTTCCTGACGATCTCCTTGATGTCTTTCTTGTCGATACCATAGGCGATCATGAAACACCGCCCTGACTCGTCCAGGTTGCCGAGCATGAAATGGCAGTTCGAGAGGATGACCCAGGCATCGGCATACCGGTCGTCCTTCTCCACCACTCCGGACAGGCAGTCGATCGCTTCACGGTATTGCCCCGTGCGGGATAATGCAAGGCCTTTCCAGTACCGTGCACGGATATTTCCGGGTGAATAGGTCTCGGCACTTTCGATACAGTCGATCGCTGCATGATATTCGCCGAGTCCGCAGAGTGCGATTCCCTTGTTTACCAGTGCGGTGGAATAGCGGGGGTAGATACGAAGTGCCTTGTTGAACGCCTGGATGGCGTCGCGGTATTTCTTCAGATGAATGAGAGCCTGGCCGGTATTCACCCATGCCCCGATATATCTTGGATGGAGCTCGGTAGCCGTACGGCAGCAGTCCAGTTCCTCCTCGTAACGGCCGAGCATCCCGAGAGCATGCCCTTTCATGTTCCATGCTTCCGGGGAGTCCGGATCGATGGCAAGAGCCCTGTTGCAGCACTCCACCTTCTCCTTGAACTGGTCTCTTTTGCCGAGGGCAAACCCCTTTGCCAGCCATGCTTCAACTGACGATGGATCGAGTTCAATTGCCCGGTCACAGCATTCGATCTCGTCGTCATATTTCCCGAGCTTGCCGAGGGCAATCCCCTTTGCTTGCCACGCCGGGGCATAATCGGGATCCCGTTCAAGCGCGAGATTGAACCAGTAGAGTGCTTCATCGTGAAGGCCTTTCCGCGATAACCGGATACCCTCACTGCAGAAAACTTCGGGAGTCCCTTCTCTCAAAAGATAGTCCCTTCGGCCCGGACTCGTCCCGGATGGAAAAGCCTTCTCTCCCTGTGGCTCCCGAGGAGCCACGGAATCGTTCATTATTTGACATTTCTACGGAAGATATCATAAATTCATCGCAAAGTAGCGGGAATGCCACTATCGGCCAGTATACGTGGTGTTCGGTCAAAATAATACGAATCATGACGTTTTTCGGGAAAGATACGAGAGATATGATCCCGTAATCTTTGTCTGATTCGGGTTTCGGAGCTTACTCATAAATAATACCCGGCATGAATCCCGGTGAGAAAAAGGTATACCCTAGATCAGGGTTATAGATCGCTACACATATGTCAAGCATCCCGCCAGCTGCCTGTACGATTGCCGGTTCGGACTCCGGGGGAGGTGCCGGGATCCAGGCCGACCTGAAGACCTTTACTGCACTCGGTATCTGGGGAACCTCCGTGATCACGGCCGTAACCGCCCAAAACACGAAGGAGGTTGCCGGGTTCTGCATGGTGCCGGAAGAGATGGTCCTCCTCCAGCTCGAAGCGGTCCTCGATGACTTTGACATCCGGGCTATCAAGACCGGGATGCTTGGCACTGCCGGGATGATCCGGACCGTTGCCCGGGCGCTCCCGCCCGACATCCCGCTCGTGCTCGATCCGGTGATGATCGCAACGAGCGGAAGCCGGCTCCTCGATGAGGACGCGACCGGGGTCCTGCTCTGCACCCTTCTCCCCAGGGCA
Source organism: Methanoregulaceae archaeon (assembly GCA_028679275.1). GTDB lineage: Archaea > Halobacteriota > Methanomicrobia > Methanomicrobiales > Methanospirillaceae > UBA9949. The sequence continues at coordinate 185 of JAJRBV010000083.1, read as the reverse complement.
ACGGTGGTCACCCCGAACATACCGGAAGCCCTGGTCCTCTCCGGGATGAAACGGATCGAATCGTTATCAGAAATGAAGGAGGCCGGGAGGACGATCCTCGATCTCGGCCCGGATTATGTCGTGATGAAGGGGGGGCATCTTTCCGGAGAGGAAGCTGTTGATATCTTGGTGGGATCTCATACGGA
>JAJRBV010000194.1 GCA_028679275.1 Methanoregulaceae archaeon | reverse complement strand
CTTACATGAGACGAAATGGGAGTTTAAACCACTGGTGAAGAAGGGCGATCAGGTAAAGGGCGGGGATATCATCGGGACAGTAACCGAGTATCATCTCGAACACCGGATCATGATACCGCCGTTTATTTCCGGTACGGTAAGGGATATTCACAGCGGCAATTTCACCATCGATGAACCGGTTTGCATCCTCGACAATGGTGAACAGATACCTATGCTGCAGACCTGGCCGGTAAGAAAAGGAAGACCCTACCAGAGGAAGATGGATCCCGACACGCTGCTTGTTACCGGTCAAAGGGTATTTGATACTCTGTTCCCTGTGTGTAAGGGAGGTACTGCGATGATTCCAGGGGGTTTTGGTACCGGAAAAACGGTCGCAGAGCAGACCCTGGCCAAATGGTCCGATACCCAGATCGTGGTCTATATCGGTTGCGGAGAAAGGGGGAACGAGATGACTGATGTGCTCACCGAATTCCCGGAGCTTCTCGATCCAAGAACAAAACGTCCCCTCATCCAGCGGACAATCCTGATTGCCAACACCTCCAACATGCCTGTTGCTGCCCGTGAAGCTTCCATCTATACCGGGATCACCCTTGCTGAATATTACCGTGATATGGGATATGATGTCGCTCTCATGGCCGACTCCACTTCACGGTGGGGCGAGGCACTGCGTGAGGTTTCAGGCCGGCTCGAAGAGATGCCGGGAGAGGAGGGATACCCTGCATACCTGGCAACACGCCTTGCAGCATTCTATGAGCGTGCAGGGCGCGTGGTCTGCCTCGGTTCTGACGAACGGAAGGGATCGGTAACCGTGGTCGGCGCTGTCTCTCCCCCAGGCGGGGATTTCTCAGAGCCGATAACCCAGAACACCCTGCGCATTGCAGGCACATTCTGGGCGCTTGATACCAGTCTTGCATACAGGAGGCATTTCCCCTCCGTTAACTGGATAAAAAGTTACTCCCTCTATCTGGACCAGATCAAAGACTGGTTTGCCACCAGCGGCTTTTCCGATTGGAAGGATCTCAGAGCCCGTACGATGTATCTCCTCCAGAAAGAGGTTGAGCTGCAGGAGATTGTGCAACTCGTCGGCCCGGATGCACTACCCGAAAGCGAAAAGGCAATTCTTGAGATTACCCGGATGATTCGGGAAGATTTTCTCCAGCAGAGTGCCTATCATGACATAGACTCCTTCTGCTCGCTTGAAAAACAGTACTGGATGCTCCGGGTGATACTCTCCTTCTATGACCGGGTGAATCAGGCCATGGGAAAAGGAGTCCCCCTCGCCAAGATCCTGAAGCTCCCCGTGAAAACGGAGATCGGGCGAATGAAGGAGCTGAACGATGTTGAAACAATAAAGGGCCTGATAACACAGATTGAAGGGACTCTCCATGCACTGGAGGCAGAGCGATGAACAGAGTCCCCCTCTTTATCAAAGAGGCCAGAGCGATCAGTTATGTTTCAGGCCCTTTGATATTTATTCAGAATGTCAAGGGTGTTTCGTATGGTGAAATTGTACGGATCATCCTTCCCACGGGTGAGGAACGTACCGGGCAGGTGCTTGATATCTCAAAGGATATTGCAGTCACCCAGGTTTATGAAGGCACGAGCGGTATCGACAATAAAGATACACGGGTCCGGTTTACCGGAGAACCCCCGAAGGTCAAGGTCTCAATCGAGATGCTGGGCCGGATTTTCAATGGAGTTGGCAAACCCCGTGACGGGGGACCCGAGATCATTGAAGAAGCAAACCTGGACATCAACGGGATGCCCATCAATCCATCAGCCCGTGACAAGCCCGCTGATTTCATCCAGACCGGCATGTCAACCATTGATGGTCTGAATACCCTTGTCCGGGGGCAGAAACTACCCATTTTCTCTGGTGCAGGCCTCCCGGCAAACAAACTTGCTGCGCAGATTGCAAGACAGGCCAGGGTTCTTGGAGAGGAGGAGAAATTTGCGGTAATTTTTGTAGCCATGGGAATTACCTACAAGGAAGCCTCGTTCTTTATGAGGGATTTTGAAAAGACCGGTGCACTTGAACGGGTAGTTTTTTTCATGAACCTTGCAGATGACCCAACGATCGAACGGATAGCGACTCCCCGTTGTGCACTCACTGCCGCAGAATTTCTGGCCTATGAGCATGATCTTCATGTCCTGGTCATCCTTACCGATATGATCAATTATTGTGAGGCATTGCGGGAGATCTCAACAGCACGGGAGGAGGTTCCCGGCCGGAGGGGATATCCCGGATACATGTATACCGATCTTGCATCAATTTATGAGCGTGCAGGAAGGGTGAAAGGCAAGAAAGGATCTATCACCCAGATCCCGATTCTCACTATGCCGGATGACGATATCACCCATCCTGTCCCTGACCTTACCGGCTATATTACTGAAGGACAGATTGTTCTCTCCCGCGACCTGTTTCGTCGGGGGGCTGATCCCCCCGTCGACACGCTTCCCTGCCTGTCACGTCTGATGAACCTTGGAATCGGGCCGGGAAAAACCCGGGAAGACCACCGGAATGTTGCCGATCAGCTCTATGCCTCCTATGCTTACGGGAGGGATCTCAGGCGCCTCGTGGCAATTGTCGGAGAAGAGGCGCTTACCGAACTTGACAAGAAATACCTGAAATTCGCCGATGAATTCGAGCGCGAGTTCATCACCCAGGGAGATGAGAACAGGAGTATCGAGCGAACTCTTGAGATAGGATGGCAGCTCTTCACCCTTCTCCCTGAAGAGGAACTGAAACGAATCAAGCTTGAATTCATAAGGAAATATCATCCAGCTACACAAAAGGGATGAAAATGGAACAGATT
>JAJRBV010000046.1 GCA_028679275.1 Methanoregulaceae archaeon | reverse complement strand
TCGTCCGGTCTTTTCCTACCCTATGAGGAAAGGCGGGTTCCGGCTCCGCTACGGAAGATCGAGAAATACCGGGTTTGCCGCGGCCGGACTCAACCCGGCAACAATGCATATCCTCGGTGATTTCCTCGCGGTAGGTACCCAGATGAAGATCGAACGACCGGGAAAGGCAGCAGGGATAGTCCCGGTCGATACCATTGAGGGGCCGACGGTCAGGTTGAAGAACGGTGACGTGATCCGTATCGACGATGCAGAGACCGCCCGGGCTCTCACCGGGGATGTTGAACGAATCCTTGACATCGGTGAAATTCTGATCAGCTACGGGGAATTCATTGAGAACAACCACCTTCTCATCCCGTCTGTGTATTGCGAGGAGTGGTGGCAGCTTGAGGGAGGTTTTGGCAGGCCCGCGAACGAGCTCGAGGCGGTTGCACTCTGTTTTGAAGGGGCTTTCCTGCACCCGGATTACACCTGGTTCTGGGATGACATTGATACCGGCCAGGTGAGGGAACTTGCCGGATTTGTGGAAGCCCACGGGGAGATCAGGCATGGGATCCTTCTTATTCCGAATGAACCGGGGATCAAGGCGATTCTCGAAGAGATTCTCGTTCCTCACATGGTCAGGGAAGGGATGATCTGCATCAGCACCTACAAGGTACTCCTGGCATGCCTCGGGCTTGACCTGAGCCTGAAGAAGAGGAAGGAGTGGGAGAATGCCCCCATGGAAAATTCTCTCGGGCTGGTAATGCACCTTTCGGGCTTCAGGATACGGTCCAAGGCGGGTACCCGGATCGGGGGGAGGATGGGCAGGCCCGGGAAATCAAAACCACGGAAGATGAATCCTCCACCCCACTCGCTCTTTCCCCTCGGCGAAGCAGGGGGATCCCGCAGGTCGTTTCAGGAGGCATCCAACCACAGCCCTGAAGCGAACAAAGACGGGGGGGTGATCAGGATCGAGACCGGAAGAAGGAGGTGTCCCGCGTGCGGGACCGATACCTACCATAACCGGTGTGACTGCGGTGTCCATACCATAGCGGTGTATACCTGCCAGCGGTGCAAGCGGGAGAGCAGGGAGCCGGAATGCCCGGTATGCAAGGTTCCCTCCTCCTGCTCCCAGACATTCCTGCTCAATGTAAGGCAGGAGTATGTCATGGCAATGGAGCGGCTCGGAAGGCGGGAAAACCCGGTCGGGCTCGTGAAAGGGGTGAAGGGACTCATCTCCCGGGAGAGGGCGGTCGAAGAGATCGAGAAGGGAATCCTCCGGGCTGAGAACGAGCTCTTTGTCTTCAAGGACGGGACCATCCGGTTTGACATGATCGATCTTCCCCTGACCCATTTCCGCCCTGACGAAGTGGGAGTGAGCCCCGGTCATCTGACGGAGCTCGGGTATCCATCCGACATCCATGGAACACCCCTTACCCGGGCCGACCAGGTGCTGGAGCTCAAACCGCAGGACATCCTCGTTTCCGAGTCCTGTGCAGATTATATGGTCAGGGTCGCCCGGTTCATCGATGAGCTCCTCACCCGCTGCTACCATCTTCCCCCTTACTACTCGATTACCTCGAGAGAGGAACTGATCGGGCACCTTGTGATTGGCCTCGCCCCGCATACCAGTGCAGGGGTCCTTGCCCGGATCATCGGGATCTCCCGGGCAAATGTCGGGTATGCTCACCCGTTTTTCCATGCGGCGAAGCGGAGGAACTGCTTCTACGGCGACACGGAACTCGAGTTCTTTGACGGCAGAACCTGGAAGACGATGCCGATCCGGCAGTTCGTGGTTGAGAATTTTGATCTCTCCCGGCCCGGGATCGACCGGCTGGGAACCTATTACTCTGATCCCAGGGCAGGATACCTGACACGGACTATCGACTGTGAGGGAAAACCACATCTCAGGAAGGTTACCTCTGTCTCAATCCACAAAGCCCCTCCCCAGCTTATCCGGTTTGAGACCATCCAGGGACGGGTGATCGCGGTCACCCCGGATCATGCGATGCTGGTATGGGATCTCTGTTATCTGCGAAAGATCAGGGCGGTCGAGCTGAAGGAAGGTGACCCGGTCCCGGTAATGGTTGGGATGAACGTGATCACCGACCATATCAGGCACAGGGATATTGTCCCCGCCCCTGAGAACCGTGTCTACTGCCTGACCGTTGAGGAGGAGCATACGGTTTGTGCGAATGGGATATTCACCGGACAGTGCGATGGCGACGAGGACTGTATCATGCTCCTCCTTGACGGGCTGATCAACTTCTCCCGGGCGTTCCTGCCCGAGTCCCGCGGCGGGACCATGGATGCCCCGCTTGTGCTTACTACGACCATCGATCCCGCTGAGATTGACAAGGAGAGCCATAACCTGGATGTCATGGATTCCTATCCCCTCGAACTCTACCTTTCGGGGCTTAATTACGCCCACCCAAGGGAGATCGTGCCGCTGATCGACAGGGTTGAGAACAGACTGGGAACCCCTGCTGCACTCGAGGGATTCTGCTATACGCACGAGACCTCGGATATCTCTGCCGGACCGCTTGAATCCACCTATACCCAGTTAAAGACGATGATTGAGAAACTCGAGGCTGAACTGACACTGGCAGAGAAGATCCGCGCAGTGGATCAGGATGATGTGGCAGAACGGGTCCTGACCACTCACTTCATCAGGGACCTGATGGGGAACCTGTCTGCTTTTTCTAAGCAGAAGTTGCGGTGCGTCAAATGTAACCACAGTTACCGGAGAATGCCTCTTGCCGGCAAGTGCACCCGATGCGGGGGAAATATTATTCCGACCGTGCATGAAGGGTCGGTGAAGAAATATCTCGAAATCTCCCGCGATATCTGCGACCGGTATAAAGTGTCGGAGTACACAAAGCAGCGGGTGATGGTTCTCGACCGGGCTATCGATTCCACGTTTGGCCAGGAGAAGGATACCCAGCTCGGGCTTGCCGATTTCATGTGAAGGTCTCCTGTACTCCTGGTTCCCCCCCCTTCCAGAACAAGCCGAAAGTTCTGCTGCCGTTACTGATTTCCCTGTTTATCATGACCTGCCATGAGGATCACATAATTAATCCCTGTCAGAGAACCCGATCCACTCCGGGAATTGATCGAATCATGATGGCAAGGAGGAAGCAGAGCGGGATCGCGATGATCGCTGCGAGGAGGAACTTTGGAACCGGGGAGAGGATGATGGCCTGCATTGAGAGGGTAAGAGGGATGATGACGACAGGGTGGATTATATAGACGGTGTATGTCGCCGCAGCGGCAGAGGAGGTGATTTTGCCTGCATGATCAAGCCGAATGAAAAAAAACCAGAGCATTCCGGTAACTATGAATATGGCAAAGGTCTGCTCCCAGAGTGAGTATACCAGGGATTGCCAATGGAGACCACCGAGAAGGGGATTAAGGGTTCCGGAAAGGGCTCCGGTTGCTACAAGGACAACCGGCAGGCAAAGGGCCAGGAACACCGCGAGGATCGCACAGGGTTTTCCTGGACGGTCCGGTATCTGGGCAAACCAGTTATTCTTCGCAGCATAGAGGCCGATAAGGAAGAATGCGATGTACTGGACGAAAAACGGGGGTTGGATATCGAAGAACTCCCAGGAACTCTCTATCGGGCTGACTATCCTGACAAGAAAGGTCAGTACTCCAATCAGGATTCCGGCGCCGATGATCATCGACAGGGAAGGAAAGGAGATATTGCCGGAGGATCCCTTCTCCGCAAAAAGAACCCTCCAGAGTACGTAGAGCAGGGTGAAGACCAGCAGGGTAAAAACGAACCAGAGCGGTCCCAGTCCGAATATGGTGATGTGCATTGTCCCGAGGCCGTACCAGTCCGCAAGGGTTCCTGAAAATCCACCGGTCTTCATCTCGACATAATACCGGAGCAGCGGCCCGATAAGGAGTACCCAGACCAGCAGCGGGATACCCAGCCGGACAAGGCGGTCATGGACAAAACGCTCGGGACCTTTTCTTCCATATGACGGCGGAATGAAATAGGCGGCGATGAGGAAGAAAAAACCCATCATGAAGCTCTGGCTGAGTGCTGTGACAAGGGTAAGGAGTGCCGTTTCCGGAGAAAAACCCTCCACCTCATTATAGAACCAACTGCCGAACGCTCCGTAGGTTATGGCAAGGTGGGTGAGGATGACAAGGCAGATCAGCACGATCCGGATATTGTTTATATAAAGGAGGTGGCGGGTCGGTTGCTGCCGGGCATTCATAGAGACGTTCCGCGAAACTGGGATTACAGGGAGATGGTTACATTCCGGGAAAAGCGTTTCGCGTTTCTGCATAATGACGCAGGTATTCCCTGGCAGACTCACGAGTTTATTACCGATTTTGGACTAATAGTAATAAGAGCGAGGGTAGCCAAGCTGGCCAACGGCGGCAGACTCAAGACCACATAAGAATTATGGAGGTAGATCACCCTCTCTATAATGAACGTTGGAGCGAGTGTAACCAAGAGGCCAAAGGTGACCGACTCAAGATCGGTTCTCGTAGGAGTTCGCAGGTTCGATTCCTGCCACTCGCATTTCTTTGACGGCCCATCGTGCTCGTCTCCATTTCGCTCCGTTCCGCTCCGGTCGGTGCTCACTCCACTCCATTCCGCTCACACCATGGGCCTGTTTTATCAAGTTTTCAGAGCCAGTTGACGGCCATGCTTCCTCACTTCGCTCACATCGCATCGCCTGCTCCTTCCCGCTCCTCGCACCATGCTTCGCAGCGTGTTCGTCGCTGTGTTACATAAAATCGCAGATGCTAAATGACTCGCAGCGCTCGACCTCGTGCTGATGCACTCGGTAACCGACGCCATTCTGGTCGCTATAGCCAGAAGGCAGAATGGAAAAGAATTCACGGGTTGCAATCGCTGCAGATGGAGCGAAACAACGTCGTACTCAGATAGCGATCTCCCCGGTCCGGGAATACGGTCACAATCGTCCCCGATGCATAA
>JAJRBV010000087.1 GCA_028679275.1 Methanoregulaceae archaeon | reverse complement strand
TGATTATTTTATTCGGCGGAGGGGCGCACTTTCTGCGGAACAATATTGAACAGGACGGGGAGGCTCCGATACACAGAACCCTGTTTTACCTCAGTAAATACTCGATTCTTGCCATCTGGGGAGTGATGGTCCTCCGGATTTGGGGAATCAGCCTGTCGGTTATCACAGTACCCCCCATCCTCAACGTAATTGGTATGACAGCATGGCTTTTCGGATTTGCATTTCTCTACCTGGGAAGACAAGAAATGGGGAGTTCATTCCGTTTGGGCACCCCGAAGGAGCCCACCAGCCTTCAGGTTGGGGGACTGTTCAGTGTAAGCAGAAATCCGATGTATGTCGGGGTGTATGCAACGGTGGTTGCATCTGCTCTCTATACCCTGAACCCGGTTGTTATGGTTCTGGGAGCATTCGTGATTGCTATCCATCATTCCATCGTTCTGGCTGAGGAGAGCCATTTGCAGAAGGTGTTTGGCCTGGAATATGTGGATTATTGTAAGAGGGTAGGCAGGTATATCTAGCTGCACACTATTTTCCTGGTAATAATCTTTTTTGCAACTCCATGTTCGTGTGGTAACAAAACGGACCGATATTCACTCTTCTTCTCCATCAACTGCTCCTGGATATTAAGGTAGAGATCAAACAGCGAAATGAGGTCCGGAGTAATCATACAAAGTATAGGAATATCGGTGATACCAGGCTGTTGGATCGTACTCCAACGACAAACCAGTGGAGCCTACTTAGTCCAGAATCTGGAATCAGGCAGGAAACCAGCCCTGTATCATCGGGCCGGGGAATTTGGTTTTCCTGCTATTCGGACGTACTTGTGGCTCCACGTTATCAGCGGCCAGAGGAGGAGGACGGGAGCTGTGCACAGGATAATGAACCCCCATTGGACCGTAGTAAGCGGAACCGTCGAGAACAGAGCCCCTCCATACTGGACGATCAGGATCTGGATCACCACAATCCCCGCCATGATCCCGAAAAATGCCGGATTCCCCCTGAAAAACGGGGGCATGATACCATTGATCCCACGGCAGTTAATCCCATTCCAGACCTGTGCCACGACGAATGCAGCAAAGAATGCCGTGGCCTGTTGTTCAGGTGATTCTATGAACGGAAGGCCGAACACCACGACCAGCATACCGGCCAGGATATAGACCGATGCCGTAATCAGGATCGCCCTGAGCATATACGGGGTGATCACCGGGTCATCACGCGGCACAGGCCGCCGGTTCATCAGTGCGGGATGGGGAGCTTCGGAACAGAGGGCAAGGGCTGCAAGCGAGTCCATGACGATATTGATCCAGAGGAGCTGGATGATGGTAAACGGGGGAGGATACCCCAGCACGGGAGCGAGGAACGATAATACTGCGGCCGAAATGTTGATCGTCAGCTGGAAGATGAGGAATCGCTGGATATTCTCATAGAGTGCTCTCCCCCACCAGACGGCATTCTTGATGGTCGGGAAGGAATCGTCGAGCAGGATGATGTCGCTCGCCTCCCGGGCCACCTCGGTCCCTGCGATACCCATGGCAAGACCGACATCAGCATGGCGGAGAGCGGGGGCATCGTTCGTTCCGTCACCGGTGACGGCAACGACCTCTCCCTCTTCCTGGAGAGCCTGGACCAGGAGCAGTTTATCTGAGGGTTCCGACCGGGCCATGACATCCAGGCGCCGGGCTGCTGCGGCGCGTTTTCCCTCAGGCAATGACCGGAACTCGCTGCCGAGCAGGACGGTTCCCGTGGAAAGGATGCCCGTCTCGCGTGCGATAGCTGTTGCCGTCTCCGGGCTGTCACCCGTCACCATCTTCACCGTGATACCCGCATCATTACAGGTCCTGACGGCATCCGGCACATCAGGCCGGACCTCATCCCGTATTCCGATGTATCCGTCCCAGGTCAATAAAGAAGGATCGGATCCATCACTGGGGAGTTCGGCATGGGCAAACGCAAGCGTGCGCATCGCACGACTTGCGAGCGTATGAATGTGGGAGAGGTCAGGGGATGGAGAACACCGTTTCGCGACGATCTCGGGAGCTCCCTTTACCAGGAGAAATGACCTGCCTTCGAGCATGACCACCGTCGACATCTGCTTCCTGTTCGAATCAAAGAGCTCCTGGGAAACGGGAGGGTGGAGGAAACGTAGTTCCTGATACGATAGCCCTGCACGGTGAAGCCAGCGGAGCAGGGCGGCTTCAGTCGAATTTCCCACTGTTGCGAGTTTACCCTCGCGTGATTCGATTTCCGCGGTACTGTTCGCCGCTGCGTTGAGCGTAACCCAGCCATTGGGGGACATCGGGATTCCCGGTTCTGAATCAGGGTATTCGACCGATGAAGCGACAACGTCCATCTGGTTCATTGTCAGGGTGCCGGTCTTGTCGGTGCAGATGACCGTCACCGATCCCACCGTTTCGCAGGCAATCAGCCTCCGGACGAGACTGGACGCCCGTGTCATCTTCCGCATGGTGAGGGCCAGGGAGACGGTGACACTGACCGGCAGGCCTTCCGGAACAGAGACGACAATGATAATCACCGCGAACATGAAACAGTCCAGGACATACTGGGCAATGGTGGCCGGGCTCTCCAGGTAGACGCCGGTAAATATCCCCTGAATCAGCAGGGTCGCGATGATCAGGCCTGCCATCAGGTAGCCAAACTTGCTGACAAGTGTCGCAAGCCGCCGGAGTTTCAGCTGCAGGGGGGTTTCCGGGCGGGATCCCTCAGCGAGTTCTGCGGCAATCCGGCCCATGCGGGTCGCATTCCCGGTTGCACCGATGATCATGCGCCCCCGGCCGGCGGTGACCAGGGTCCCTTTCAGGACCGTGTCCTCAACGATCTTGCTCAGGGGTTCGCTCTCTCCGGTGAATGCGGATTCATCTACCTCAAATCCCGAAGCTATGAGGAGGTACCCGTCAGCCGGGACCACATCGCCTGCTTCCAGGATGACGAGATCACCCACCACCAGATCCCGCATGGGGACGGTGGTGGCCCGGTCATCCCGGATCACCTTGATGCCGGTATCTTCCCGCATGGCATTCAGGGCTTCAAACTCCCGGTTGCTCCGGTATTCGGTCACAAACGAGATGGTGGTCGCGAGGAGTATAGCAAGGAGGATCCCGATGGTGTCAATCAGGCCTCCTCCTTCGATAATCGAAACCACTGCCGAGACAAAGACGGCGACAAGGAGGATACGGATAATCGGGTCGTTGAACTTTGAAAGAAACTGCCTCCACAGGGGAGTACGTTGGGGGGGAGTCAGCTCGTTCTTCCCGTACCGCTCCCTCATGTCGTGGACTGATTCAGAAGAGAGCCCGTGCTGGCGGGCAGATTCTGGGAGGTCCCGGAGGGGGATCATTCATCAGATATTGTTTTGAAGGTTTTTCATGCTTTTCACATACCGGAGGTTGAACATATGCCAGGTCATGCCGCATGGGCATTTCACTATAAAAACCATCTTGCACTTTTTCACCGCATTTCTGCGCGAGCACAAAAATACCTGATT
>JAJRBV010000189.1 GCA_028679275.1 Methanoregulaceae archaeon | reverse complement strand
CTGCAGTTTGCCCGGAACTTGGAAGCCATTGTTTCGATATCCATTACATTGAGGGCATCAAGTTCCTTCGAGAGAAGTGAGTTGGTATCTTCCTTTGGGGGGACAAGGACTGGTTCCCCCTCATCCGGCTTTTTTTCCCGGGATTCGCCCTTCCGCCAGACATAAACCGGGATCGGTTCAGTCTCGGGTTTTTTCGGTATAAGGAAGGGGTCGCGGTCATAGACAACGGTTTTTCCTGATGCTTCCGGAGAACCGGTAAGATGTACTGCCCTGGTTATCGACTCTTTCTTCGGTTCGGTCCGACCTGTCTGCCGGGCATCAATACGTGCGGAAGGGTTGAATTCGATAACCAGTTTTAATTGTGCACTATCAAGGTCATGAAGAACGGCATCCACGTTTGCCCCTTCAATCCTTCTCATATAATCCCAGGCAGCATTTCCCGAAAGCGAATCACATTCGGCGAGTAACGGGGTTCCCTTCTCAACAACCAGCAGCATTGTTGATGATCCATGGATGATTTTGGCGTAACCGGAAAACGAGCTCTGCATCAGCTCGTGAATCAGGGTCTGCAAGTCGGATCCCCGTGTTAAAGACCGGAAATTCCCCCTGGGAATCTGCATCAGTGATTAATAATCTCTCCTTCGCACATAATACTACTGGTGGCATGGCGCCGGATTCTGGTTGTTTTTTCTGGTGAAAGGTAGGGAACTGTAGAGGAAATTGCGAGGGCAAACCTTTTTATTTCCAGATATCAAGAGGATAGTTTTATAAGTAAGGTGGCATTGGATGTTAAAACAAATTTTAGGGGAATTTTTAAACCTGGAAGGCGTTTCCGCCGCTGTCGTGGTGGGTCGTGACGGGTTTGTGATAGAGAGAGCGGTGTCCGGGAAACTGGACATCGATGCGCTCGGAGCCATGGCATCGACGGGAATCGGTACATCGGAAGCGATGGGGCGGGAACTTGGGAAAGGACAACTCACCCAGATGCTTGTGGAGCTCGACAAGGGTCCCATCATTGTATCCCCTCTCTCGAAGGATGAACTGATCGCGATCGTGGCTGAGAGTGCATCGAACCTGGGGCGCATCAGGTACGAACTCAAGAAGAGCAAGGAACGCCTCGTCGCGGCGCTGTAAGCGCCGGAAGAATGGACAGTATAAGGAACAGTAACGCAGGGGTCCGGTTCCATTCCAGGATGAGATTTCATGCCGGCAGATAAGCGAGATGCCCGGGTTGCGAAGGTTTCCCACCTACTTGACGATAAACGTCTTCTTGGTATTCAGAAACAGCCCGGAGTGATTGCAGTCCTGGCTTTTTACGAGGGATTTCCCGTAAAGGCTGTGGGAAGTGGTGATTTTGAGCAGGTCGCTGCCATTGCGGAGGATTTCCTGAGAGCAGGAGAGAAGATCACGGGAGATATGAGAATGGGGGCACTCCGCCAGATAATCCTCGAAGCTGGTGAAAAGAAATGCGTGATCGTTCCCTATGGCGATCTTTTCCTCTGCCTGATCGCAAAATCTGAGACAAATCTTGGCCTGATAAGGGTGGCAATCCGGAATCTGCAGGCAATGGAGCGTTAGAGAGCATTGGTGCTGAAGGGTAAATCAAGGTGGTAAGTATGACCGATACAAAGAAAAAAGAATCAACAATCAAGAAAATTTTCTCAAGGGGTAAAAAGGAGGAGAAAACCGGTACAGCTCCGGTTGCAGAAGAGAAAGGTTCTGATGCACAGGTGTTCAATTTTCCCTACCCGGAAGATTTGGAACGTGTTATCGGGCCTTCCCCGCAGTCGTACGACCCCGGGGTATCCGGGAAGGATAGTGATGCGTGGAACCAGGAAAACCAGGTGACAGGAGAGGGCAATCTCAACCTGATCCATGGCATGCAGGGCGGATTCGAGAGCGATGAGGGAGAGGTAGTAGCCCAGGCAAGGGCCGCACCCCGGTTCGTGCCTGTCAAGAAAAGTCTCTGGTCCGATGAAAAGCCTGCCCGGGATGATGCGGTAGTTACCATTGATGAGATCAATGACCTGTCAGGCCTGATCATCCCAAAGAGCGCCACGTTTGAAGTGGATGAGTTGAAGATCCAGGCCCGGACCCAGGTCTTTGATCTGAAAAGTTCAGGAGGTATTCCCACACACAAGGACAGTGCTCTTCGTGGCGAAGGGATCCGGACCATATCAGAAGCTGCCACTGCAATCGAAGCCGAGCCCCCGAAAACAAACATTCTGACAAAACTGAACCCGCTCACGGCTATCCACCGTGATGTTGTCGAGTATGACCGGAAGCTCCATGGTCCCCTCGTTGACCTGACCTTCCGTCCGCGGCCGGGGGTCGAGGAGATCGAACTCTATCCGGTGAATGAACCTTACGCTTATATCAGGATTACCTATGACCATGCCACCCATGAGAACACCTACGAGATACTGGAACCGATCCTCACGAAAGCTGAGCTGGATCTGTTCAGCGAGATAAAAGAGCGTATCTTCGAAAGGCTCGATGTCAATACCCAGAATATGCCGGATGAACAGGCACGGATTACCCTTCGCAATGTATCCGATGAAGTGATTGCCGATTTCGGTATTCATCTCAGTCCGCCCCAGCGGGAGAAGATCATGTATTCCATGTACAAGGAATTCCTTGGGAACGGGATGATTGATCCGATCATGCATGACCGGTATATCGAGGATATATCGTGTGACGGGGTGAATGTATACCTGTTTGTGTACCATACCCGCTATGAATCGATGCGGACCAACCTCCGGTACAAGAGTGCCGAGGAACTGGACTCATTTGTGACAAAACTCGCCCAGCGTTCCGGGAAATACATCTCAATCGCCGAGCCCATGCTGGATTCCACGATGCATGACGGTTCCCGTATCCAGATGACTCTCGGGACAGAAGTTACCGCACACGGATCGACATACACTATCCGTAAATTTAAGTCCGAGCCGATCACGCCTACCGATCTTATCGAATGGTCGACCTTCTCCCCCCTCTCAATTGCATTCCTGTGGCTTGCCGTCGAGAGCGGAAAGTCATGCATTTTTGCAGGGGGAACCGCCTCTGGAAAGACCACCTCATTAAACGCCATCTCTCTCTTTATCCCCCCGCTTGCAAAGATTGTGACACTCGAGGATACGAGGGAACTGAAACTGCCCCATCCCAACTGGATCCCGAGCGTGACCCGGACATCCTTTGACACCGCGGGCAGAGGCGAGATCGACATGTACGAGCTGCTCAGGGCTGCACTCCGTCAGAGGCCTGAGTATATCCTTGTGGGTGAAGTGAGGGGCAGGGAAGCGCTGACCCTCTTCCAGGCGATGAGTACCGGCCACGTGACGTATTCCACCATCCATGCCGATTCTGTTGCAAGTATCGTCCATCGTCTTGAAAATCCTCCGCTTGATGTACCCCGGAATATGCTCTCTGCGCTCGATATTGTTTCAGTCCAGGTTCAGGCCCGTATTGGCGGGCAGCGTATCAGGAGAAACAAACAGCTGGTGGAGATCCTCGATATTGATCCGAGGACAAATGAACTCATTACGAATGAAGTGTTCCGGTGGCAGCCAGTCACCGATGAGATCACCTATTCAGGAAAATCATTTGTTCTTGAGGAGATTATGGAGTCCCGGGGGTGGACCGAGGACAGGATGCGGGAAGAGCTCAAAATGAGGCAGGAAGTCCTCGAATGGATGCGGATCAAGAAAATCCGTGAATACCGCGATGTGGCCAATATCCTGATCCAGTATTACAGGGATCCGACAAAAATAATGGAAACAGTACGAGCTGACCTGTATGAATAGTTTTGAGCGTCTTGCATTCAGACTGCTCGGAAAATATGCAGGAAAAAAGAGGGACAAATATGCCGAACTCCGGAACTCGCTGCTGACTGCCCGGATGAAGGTACCTTTTGAGGTATACCTGTCCACCGCATACCTCAGCGCTGCCATCGTTGGGATTATTGCAGCGATCCTTCTGGGGATGGTGACCTTTGCCCTGAATCTCCCGAACATGATCTCGTATCAGGGTGCAGTCCCCGAATTCATGTTCACCCTCTCCCGGCATGCCCTTATCATCGGGACCATCCTTGCCACGTTCATCTCGTTTGTCGTCATTGGCGGAATCACCTTTGTGGTGTTCCTTCTCTACCCCTCATTTTTAGCCGGTAACAGGAAGCGGAATATCGATGCCACCCTCCCCTATGCCATCAACTATGTTACCGCCATGTCGACAGCCGGGATCCCCCCTGCCGAAATCTTCAGGCAGCTTGGGAGCAGCACGATTTATGGAGAGAGTGCCACCGAAGCGCGGTTCGTAGCGCTCGAGATCGACCTGTTCGGCCGGGACCTGATCGATGCACTCCGGATCGTCTCCGCCACCACCCCAAGTTTCAGGATGAAGGAGTTTTTGCAAGGGGCCATGGGATGTATCTCGAGCGGCAGCAACCTGACGGAATATTTCAGGAACAAGGCAGAACAATATTCACTCGAGAACCGGCAGACCCAGAAGCTCTTCCTTGATACCCTCGGGCTGATTGCTGAATCGTATGTAACGGCAATGGTTGCAGGACCGCTCTTTTTAATCATCCTCCAGTCCATCATGTCGATCCTCTCCCGCCAGGCCCAGCCCATCTTCCTGTTTATCATCATCTACCTCATCATCCCGTTCGGGAGCATCGGATTTGTGATCCTTATCAGTGCAATGACACCGGAGTCCTGAATATGGCATTAAAAGACATCTTCTCAGGGAAAGGCAGCTCGAAAGCTACAGGGGAGCAGGGCGTTCCCCCACCATCCGGCGTCCCTCCGGCCGGAACACAGCAGGGAAGGGTGGGAGGGCTCTCACGGCTCCTCTCAAAAGAGAAACCTGCACGGGTGGATCTCGGCGAGCGGGAGAAGACCGAGTTTGAACGGGAGAGCGATGCAATCACCTCCCGGATTGAGAAACACAAGGCAACGGAACATGGTATCGGCAAGCTGTTGAAACACCCGTTCCGTGTTATCGCGGAAAAACCTTTAAAGAGCCTGTATGTGACCGTCCCGGTCGCTCTTGTGTTCTTTATCCTTGGCACCGGGTATGTCATCCGTGATTACGGGCTGAATGCGATCTACCAGTCGACTATTATTGACGACTTTGCAATTTTTGCGATACTCATGGTTACGGTCCCCCTTGCGATCCTCGATTTCAGGGAATCATCAAGGAGACGGCATATCGAGGAGGCCCTCCCGAACTTCTACCGGGACCTCGCAGGCATGAATGATTCCGGGATGACCCTTCCAAACGCGGTTCATCTTGTTGCACAGAGCGATTACAGCACGCTGACCCCTTACGTGCGGAAGCTGGATAATGAGATGTCCTGGAATACGACCTTCAATGAAGCGATCCAGCGGTTCAGGGTCCGGTTGTCAACGCCGCTTACTGACCGGAGTATCGACCTGATCTCAAAGGCAAGTAAAGCCGGAGGGGATGTGAGCGAGGTGCTCAGGGCTGCTGCCAAGGACAGCTACGAGTTCATCTCCCTCCAGACTGAACGGCGGAACAATATGCTAATCTACGTCGTGATCGTATTCATCTCATTCCTCGTCTTTGTCTTTGTTATCTATATCCTCGTCACCACGTTCCTGAGTGTCATGGCCACAGCCGGGAGTGCTGCCGGCGCGACCTCAGCAGGGGCGCAGTTCGGGGGGAGCGTTGATCTCCCCCTCTACACGAGGATTTTTACCCATGCCGCGTTAATCCAGGGCTTCTTCTCCGGCCTTGTTGCAGGACAGATGGGGGAGGGGAGAGTCGTTGCCGGCCTGAAATATTCGATCGTAATGCTTCTCATCGCCTGGATAATGTTCCGGTTCTTCGTATAGACTGGAACCCCTAATTTTTCCGGGAAAAAAGACCTTATTTTTTGGATATCCGTTCGTGCGTGCCGCCAATTTTCATGAAGGGCGCATGATCACTGCAATTTCGCGGTGATCCGGTATTTCCGGGTTTTCCCGGCTGACAGGGGACAACCGCGTTCAGATAACCCCCATATCTGCCAGCCGCGCGGGAAGATACTCCTTTGTGACAAAATCAAGACCTCTTGCTGCAAATGCCTGCTGTTCTGATTTGAGATTCAGTTTCAGCTGGAGCTCGATCTGCTCCTTCCAGTAATCGGTTGCAAACCGGGGATCAGAGAGTTCACTCCGGAGCGCGGCAATATCCTTTTCGTTCAGGTGATCGGAGGGCAGGTTGTAATCCCTGATATCGCTTGGCTGGACTCCGATGAACTGTGCTTTCGGGGTTGCCAGAAGTTCAGAGATATGAGCACTCTTGATAGCGCCATATGCGACACTTGCGTAGATGCGGTACGACCAGGGATCTCCATCGGTAAAAACGACGACAGGAAGACTGAACTGGGTACTGATCCTGTTGAGGATTCGCCGGGTGGATCGCGCCGGCTGCCCTTTCAGATGGACAAGGATCGCCCGGTGGTCGCCATCGAACCCGTTCTCGATGAGGCGTGCATACATGCCCCCGGTCTCTATGGCAATCACGAACTTTGCGTCATGTTCGAGTAGTTCAACCGTCTCTACGTTTGTGGGGATCTGGTAGCCTGCCTCTCCTACATCATCCTGGCAGTGGATGTCACGCTCCCCGCGCCGGGTCATCTCGCGCAGCTTCAGGGGGCCAAAAACGGTTGCCCCGTCCTCCTCAGGGCGAAGATGGAATGCCTCCCGCTGCATATCGGTAAGGATCTCCAGGTCTTCGATCAGGAAATTACTCTCGTCCTGCGCATGGAATTTTGCCTTTTTCCATCCTTCAGAGATATAATAGAGTTCCCTCAGGGTCGAAGACCGGTTCTCCCGGATCTGGTTCCTGAGAAACCAGATAACATATGCCATTTTCAGGAGGTGCAGGGCGCTTTTTGCCGTCCCTGCCGTACGGACGCTCTCCCGGTCTCCGTACTTCCAGACCTCGGATACATCGTCATATTCGATGTTCTGTTTTGTCCTTGTCGGAAGTGAGATTGAAGGGATGAGCCCCTCCATCATCTGGTCATACCACGTCCTTGCAATCCCGATCAGGCGTCCGGTTGCAAGCCCGTCAAGTTCTTTTTTATTCATCCTGATCCACCATGACAACACCGCGGGGATCAATACCACGGATCTCTACGGTCCCGCGTTCAGACCCCGAATACTTTGCCGTCCATACCTCGCCAGGACCGACCTGGACCTGCCAGACCCTGGTATATTCATCCTCAAGCCGGGTCACGAAATCGGGAGGGGGTTGTGCATCCTCCCCTGGATCCGTCGAGATGGTGTACAGTGAGAGGGAAGCCCGGGTACCGGTGTAATTTTTCATCTCTATGGTCACGAAACCATTTCCGGCCGTCTTCCTGACAACAAGTTTGTGCATGATCGATCCTTCTATTGCAGAGATATCGGGTTTCGGGAGTTCGACAATCTCCGAGACTTTTTCGGCCAGCTCAGGCAGGATCGCACAGACGGCACGGGCACGATCTTCCTGCAGCCGGTTCCTGTCCCGCCGGGAAAGGAACATCTTCAGGTCCCGGGCAAGGTCCTGCAGGCAAAGAATGATCTCCTTCTCGATCTCCGGGATGGAGGCGATGGCATCCTTGCTCTCGCTTGTGAAGGGGACACTGGTTGATGCCACGTGAACAAGAATGAGGAGCGGTCCCGTTGGCAGTCCTGCCTGTGCAACAGAATAGTTCTTCCAGTTCATCCCGGCAACAGCCGATGTGATGATACAGGCTCCCTGCTGGTACATCAACGGCACCCGGTTTGCGAACCTGAGTATCTGTGCATTTCCCTCTGCCGGGAGTTTCCCCCCGTAGCCGATAGCAGCTTCCACGATGAACGGGTGGCCGGAGAAGACCGAGCCGGGCCGGGTCCGGGCTTTTACAAAGTCCATCTGGATCTCTTTCTCAAGCCCCCTCGTGATCAGGTCCTCTCCGATAGGGGAGAGGCATTGCGAGACTGGCGGCGGGGGGACTTTTACTGCCTGCATTGCTTCAACCAGCCGTTTCTGCTCATCAGGGGAGAGGGAGTGCGCATCTCCAGTACAGGAAAGCCCTGCATTGCGGCATATCTCTTCTGCCGTCTTTTTGCCTACTTTTGAGAAACTCGCGGTAAGGAACGCTTCCAGTGTTTCCGGACCCGGAGGAAGCATCCTCCGTATCTGTCCGATCTCGATCCCGTGGGGGTGCGGCTTTATCGCTCTCGGGCAGGGGGGGACCTCGTCACTGACCCTGTCAAACACGAAGGTCTCGTCATCCAGCTCGAGCCGCATCCGGGCATGGGGATTGACAATGGAAGTGTACCTGAGATACTCTATCAGCCGTTTCTTTGCGGCAAGGGTGCTCTTGAACTCGATCTGGATCCGGGTGCCATGGGTGCGGTCCCATTCCAGCTCATGCTTTGAGACAATGTCCGGTTCATTCGTTTCGATGTTGATCTGCACCTCGAACTGGTATGCAGGGTGCTCCGATCCTGTCCGCGAGATGATGAGGGTGGGGAGTCCCGAGGTGAGCTGGGCGTAGAGGACGGCGGCACTGATCCCGATCCCCTGCTGCCCCCTGCTCTGTTTGATCTGGTGGAACCGCGACCCGTAGAGGAGTTTTCCAAAGACGTAAGGGATCTGCCTGGGGACGATACCCGGCCCGTTGTCCTCGACAATGATCCGGTAGATGTCCCGATCCTGTTTTTTCACCGATAAAAAAATATCAGGAAGCACCATGGCCTCCTCGCAGGCATCAAGGGCATTGTCCACGGCTTCCTTGATGGTGGTGATGATCCCCCGTGTCGGGGAGTCAAAGCCGAGGAGGTGCTTGTTTCTCTCGAAGAACTCTGCTACACTGATGCTCCGTTGCTGTTTGGCGAGATCCTCAGCGAGGCTCACTCCCGATCACCTCGCGGACGGCATCGGTGAGGGGGAGCTCTTTCTGCACCCCTGACCTGAGATCCTTTATCGTCACCATCCGGTTCATACTCTCGCGCTGGCCGAGAATCAGGGCGTAATCTGCAGATTTCGCGATGCGGGAGAGCTGCTGGCCGAGGGATCGGCCTGAGAGGTCGAGCTCGGTCCGTATCCCGGCCGCCCGGAAGTCGCGGGAGACGGCAAGCGCCCATTCCCTGCCTTCGGGGGTATGGGCAATCCCGGCAACGAGCCGGTGCGGGGGAGCCTGCTCCCCTCTCGAGACCATCACCCTGTCAAATCCGATGGCAAATCCGCAGGAGGGCGTGTCCTCCCCGCCGAAGAGATGGGCGAGCCGGTAGGTCCCCCCGCCGAGCACCTGGTTCTCGGCACCGAGGTTGCCGGCAAAGGCCTCAAAGACCATCCCGGTGTAGTAATCGAGTCCCCGGGCGATTCCCGGATCGAGGGTATACGGTATGCCTGACTGGTCGAGGATCATAAACAGTTCCTCTATCCGTTTCCTCTCGGGAAGATCTCCGGTGATATCAAACACCTCTCCGAGGTCCCTGCACGAGACCAGGCGGGTCAGGGCGTTGAAGAGATCGGCCTTCCCGGCCGGGACGAGGTGATCGTAAAGGCCGTTAAAATCCTTCTTGTCGAGGAATCTCCGGATTCTTTTCTGTTCCTCATCAGGCAGCCCCGCGAGCAGGCTCCGCATCAGCGCGAGGTGGCCGACATGGATCGAGAACGAGATGCCTGCTGCAGACAGGCTCTCTTCGGCGAGCAGGATGACCTCGGCCTCGGCGAGGGGGGAATCCACGCCGATCAGTTCCACCCCGAACTGCCAGAACTGGCGGTACCTGCCTTTCTGAGGCCGTTCGTACCGGAAGCAGTCAGCAAAATAGTGCCAGCGGAGCGGTTTTGGGAGGGTCTTTCCCTCGTTGACGTACATCCGCAGCACCGGTGCCGTCAATTCCGGGCGGAGCGCCATCATCCTGCCGCCCTTATCTTCAAAGACGTACATCTCCCCGATGATTCCTTCACCGGATCTGATGGTGAAGAGCTCCAGTTCCTCGAACTCCGGGGTGCAGATCTCGCGGTATCCCCACCGGCAGGCGGTCTCCCGCATCCGCCCCTCGATATCCCTTCTCTGTTCCATCTCGTCCGGGAGAAAATCCCTGGTGCCGCGTGGTTTTTTGAGCATCCTCTCTCATCCCCCCTTCTTTCGTGCAGGTTTTCCCAGCGGAGCGTTCCCAAGGAACCGGTCGAGGGTCCCCTCGGATCCCCAGATCTTCTCCCGCTTCTCGTTCCCCTGGAGGTAGAGGGCGGCAAGGATCAGGCCGAGGCCGAGTAGTTCGAGCGTTGAGTAGAACGTGACTGCCACGCCAAGGATGGCCAGGGCGCAGAAGAGGACCCCCCGGTAGGCGGCTTTCCGGTAGCCCGGAAGACCGGTACGGTAAAAGATCCTGGCATCCCGCAGCCAGAGGAAGAAGGCTACTGCCGCCCCGAAGAGGGCAACATAGACGAGATAACTCATGATGCAGGTATGGATGACGGATTATTCAACATCGGTACCCTTCCCGGTTGTTATATCCGGTTTGTTTTTGGAGATTTTAAAGTCAATGCGGGGCGAAGGAAGGGGACAATCTTCAGCGCCGGGTTGTATATCCGAACCCCAGCTTTTCTGACATGTGGGTACTCTCAATGGATACCCGCGGGGACTCCCGCTCTGTTGAAAGATCCAACAGGCATAGGTTTTTAAGAACCCGGCTGTAACA
>JAJRBV010000133.1 GCA_028679275.1 Methanoregulaceae archaeon | reverse complement strand
CGGCTTCGATGGCAGCCTGGTAGCTCATGGAGGCAATACCACTCGTCGAGTGGCTGTGGAGGTCGACTTTCGTATCGATCTCATCCTTGATGCCAGTGATCAGCTCACGGGCAGCTTCGGGCATGATCAGTCCTGCCATATCCTTGATGCAGATGGAGTCACAGTCGAGGGCATAGAGCTCCTTTGCCATATCGATTAATCCCGGGATGCTGTTGACCGGGCTCGTGGTATAGCAGAGCGCTCCCTGAAGGTGTGCACCGACCTTCTTCGTCATCCGCATCGATTCCTTCATGTTCCTGATATCATTGAGCGCATCAAAGACCCGGAATATATCAACCCCGTTTTTATGGGAAAGCTCCACGAACCGCTGGACGACATCGTCAGGGTAATGACGGTAGCCGACAAGGTTCTGGCCCCGCAGCAGCATCTGGATGGGGGTATGTTTCAGTTCTTCTCGGAGCAGCCTTACCCTGTCCCAGGGGTCATCTGCAAGGTAACGGATGCTTGAGTCGAAGGTGGCCCCGCCCCATGCCTCGACTGAAAAGAATCCAACCTTATCGATGACGCGGGCAAGAGGGATCATGTCCTCCGTTTTCAAGCGTGTTGCGATCAGGGACTGGTGGGCATCCCGCAGGGTGGTGTCAGTGATCAGCAGTTTTGTGGACATCAGGTATCTCCGGATCGGTGATAAAGGGAGAATTTTTTCAAACCTTTATATCTTTTACATCATAAGTATAAAAACATCACGAACGGGAATTAAAGCAATGAATAAAATAAGAATTGCGCAAAATGAAGCGATTATATCGCGATTTGATGGATGGAATTCCGGGCAGCAGCTCCCCCCTGACTGATAGCCCCGTGTGGTGAGCAGGTCCGCCTGATCGCGTGCCCGCAACAGGCGCAGGTGGATAAGGAGAAAGCCGATGGAGGTCAGGTTCCGGATGCCGGGATTTATTCTCTTCAGCTTCATGGCGGTGATTGCCCTGGACCAGTCACGGGAGGCTTCATCGATTCCCTGGATGGTCATCTCGATTGCAAGCCCGAGGTCGAACCCGGTCTTCGTGCCAAAGAGCCAGACCGACAGGTCAAGGAACTCTCCCGGCTCCCATCCCCTGAAGATTGTGAACCCGAGGAGCAGGAGTATTCCCATCCTGATAAAATACGATAATCCGTCCCCTCCGGAGAGCTGCATCACGAGTGCAACAATCCCGGTGAATGGGAGGAGGAGATAATAGGCCTTCGACCGCACCGCTGCTATAAGGTATACCGGGTACAGAAGAAGCCAGATCAGCGTGAGAACGGCCCCCGCTACGCTTATAAAGGAGGCAACCGAGAGGAGAAGGACCGAGAAAAGCCTCAGCCTCGCATCCTGCACAGGCCCTCCCTGATATCTTCTTCGGTCAGGTTTGCCGGGATGATACCATTTTCGAGAAGCATCCGGACATGAACCGGAGCGGTATCCCAGAAAGGGATTGCTTCAGGGACCGTCCCAAGGTAATTCAGAACTCCTTCACGCATCTCCCAGAGGTAATCGGTCTTTGGAAGGTACCGCTGCTCATGCGTGAACACAACCACTATCCTGGATGAGAGGGCGGATATTCTCTGACTCTCTTTTTGTTTTCCCTGGCAGTCAAGGGCACTGAACGGCTCATCGAACACGATCAGGTCCCAGTCCCGCAGCGACAGGCAGGCGATCTGGAATCTCCGGAGCTCCCCCCGGGAAAGGCTGAACGGGTCATCATCCCCCCTTCCCGGGAGTCCTGCCGTTTCCAGAGCGTTTTTTGCAACAATTCCATAGGATTCAGCCTCTTTTGCCAGGGTCGATCCGGTGACATGATATTCGGGATACTGCTGGCAGAGCATGCATGAGGATATCCCTTCGCGGAGAATCTCTCCCGAGGAGGGGTCCATTACCCCGGCCATGATACCTGCCAGCGTTGTCTTGCCGGATCCAACGCGCCCGGTAATAAGATGTATCCCGGGAAGAAAGGTACCCTCTGCAGAGCAGTGCCACTCACCTCTTTCCACCCTAATCCTGTCAAGGATCAGCTTCATCACTCGTCCCTCCATCCGAATGGTACATAGCAGGTGCCGGAAAGGGTGGAGAACACTTCACCGGGATTGCCGGATGCACGGACCTTTCCGCCAAAAAGAGCAACCAGGGTTCCTGAACGGGAGGCGACATCCATGTTCTGGGTACAGCGCAGCACTGATGCTGCTCCCGATGCACTGATGACTTGTTCTGCAGCCTCAAGCGACTGGTCATCAAGATGGGAATCAAATTCATCGAGTATCAGCAGTCCGGGTGCATGGATAGTCGCCGCAAGAAGGGCGACCAGTGTCTTCTCGCCACCTGACAGGGTATGGATTCGCCGGTTCGTGAGGTGAGACAGCCCCGCACGTTCTGATGCCAGTTTCACCTTTCTGGAGATCTCATCGCAGGGAGCACGGGTGAACCGTAACGGTGCTGCTATCTCGTCTAATACCCGTGAGAAGAGGAGATTACGGTCGGGATACTCGTTGACAAAACCAATCCGGAGTTCTCCAGGGGGCCTTCCGTTTATACTGACGAAACCCTTTTCCGGGCTCAGGACCCCTGCAAGTATCCGGAGAAAAGTGGTTTTTCCGCTGCCGTTTGGTCCTATCAGGGCTGCAGAACCAGTCGGTATGACAAGTTCCGGAATACAGAGCTTACGGAGGGCAAGGTTTCTGGCAATAATCATGCCCCGGATCCCTCCTCCTGTCCTGCATCACCCACCTTTTCCAGCCGTTCCCCTATCAGCCAGACGGCATAGCCCTTCACGACATCCCCGGGGATGAATGGAAGCACCCCGATCAGAAAAGCCGCAGAAGGGGAGATCCCTGTCGAGAGCATGAGCCATGTCATCCCGCAGAGAAAGATGACCCCATCCCCGAGCACTATCCCAAGCACCCTCGCAGCCCGGACCCGGTACTCAAAAAAAATTCCTGTTACGAATGCGCCGGGAATGAAGCCAATGATATAGCCCCCGGTCGGACCAAGCAGGATCCCCAACCCTGCGCTTCCGCTATGAAAAACGGGGATGCCGAGGATTCCCATAAGGACATATAATCCTGTGGGGAGGACCGCATAGCGCTTCATTACGGCGCCTGAGAGGAGGACGAACAGGGTCTGCAGGGTAAAGGGGACAGGAACGAACGGGATAGATATCCATGACCCAAGTGCAATCAGACCAGTGAATGCAGCGGTCTCGGCAATCAGGAGAGGGCGCCCCGGGGCCTT
>JAJRBV010000058.1 GCA_028679275.1 Methanoregulaceae archaeon | reverse complement strand
GGAAACAGCGGTTTACGATACTACCATCCCTGTCCGGGAAGGAGACGATGACACCACAGCACTGATTGCCTCGGTCACCTTTGACCAGTATACAGGAGAATGGAACAGGATCACCTCAGTTTTTTCGAGGGATAGTGTTCTCAAGGGCTCTATAGAGCGTCTCCTCCACGAGAAGGGGATTTGCAGGGAGGCAGCCGGGGTCGAAACGATGCTTCGTGCCGATATCGAAGCCTGGCGGATCCTGCTCGCAAAAAGGATAGCCCTCCATTGTCACGGGCTCTCTGCTGATGCGATCAACGACGTGGTGCAGTACCTCCTGATCCGGATCCTTTTTCTCCGTATCGCAGAAGATCGGGGTATCGGCCAGTATGGGGTGCTCATGAGGGTTACCGGCGGTGGATCGGCTTATGGCCGGCTCTGCGGACTCTTCAGGTTTGCCGGGGATGAATACGGCGGGGATCTCTTCCGTTTCAGTGAAGTGAATAACTCAGAAGAACCTCCCGATACCCTGACACCTGCCCTTCCCATCGATGATGAAACGGTAAAAAAGATAATCACCCGGCTCTCTCCCCCACAGAGCCCGTACGAGTTTTCTGTCATCCGTGCCGAGGTCCTCGCAGAAGTATTTTCCGCATTTCTTGGGCGTGTCATCCGTATTGCCGCAGGGTATCAGGCCGTGGTGGAGGAGCGGTCTGAAGTACTCAGCAGTGAAGGCAATTCCGGTACTCCCCGGGAGATAGCAGAGTATATGGTGAACAGAACCTTGTCCGGGCTCGTGAACGGAAAGACCCCGCAGGACATCAAAAGCCTCCATGTTGTTGATCCCGCATGCAGCTCCGGCTTGTTCCTGATCATGGCATATGGGTTCCTGCTTGACTGGCATCTCCGATGGTATGTTGAGAACCTTGTACCTGTCCTGAAATGTGGCACTGATAATCCCGATAACCCCCGGGATTTCCTGCCGGAAGCAGGGGGAGAGGGTTCCGGGAATCATTCTCTTCCCATCACCTGCTGCAGAGGAATCAGGGGAGGGTCATCGCAGGAAAAGATGACGTGGAGTCTCACCCCGGAAGAGCGGGCAAGGATCCTGGGTTCCATGATCTCCGGAGTGGATATCGACCGAAGGGCGGTCCTTACCACACGATTCCTCCTCCTCGTGAAACTTATCGAAGATCAGCGCGGACTTCCGCTCCCTGATCTCTCCACAGCGATACGGTGGGGAAATTCACTTGTATCTTCGGATATCTTTTGCGACCCTGATGCCTGCCTTATCGATCCCCGTTCACGGCAACGGCTCCTGGTTTTTGACTGGGAGAGAGCATTCCCGTGTATCATGGCTTCGGGAGGATTTGACGCGGTGATCGGACACCTGCCCGGTATTCGCCGGGAATCACTCAGGGGAGAGAAGGAATACCTGGAAAAACGGTACTCGACCTTTCCGGGCACAAAAGACCTGTATCACTGCTTTGTGGAGAGAGGAATCTCGCTGCTCCGCCAGGGAGGACTTTTCTCTGCCATCATTCCCGATGCATGGCTTCGAGCTGACAGCGGTGCGAAGCTCAGGGCATTCCTTGGGGAAGTTGCGATTCGGGAGATCATCGATCTTGGATCAGGGACGAGGGGCATCCCGCACCTCTGTATGATCAGGGTGGAAAAAGATGCAACAGGAACCTCCGTTTCTGTTGTGCGTGGAGAGATCCGGGAGACGCTCACCTTCGAAGAGCATCTGGAAGCGTACCGATACACCATCCCCCGGGACCGACTCTCTCAGAAGAGTTGGAATCTTTCGGATACAAGGGTGTCTGACCTGGTGAGGAAAATTCAGGTGACCGGGACCCCTCTCGGGGAGTATGTCATGGGAGCCATCTATCCCGGTATCAGGTTCAGTTCCGCATTTGTTATCGACGATGAGACAAAAAAACGGCTCATTGCTGAGGATCCGGGATCAGCGGCCGTCATAAAACCTTTACTCTCCTGTGAAGAGTTGAAACGATACCTGCCTCCCGATTCCACAAGGTACCTCATTGCCATTCCTCCTGGGACTGACCTGAGCACGTATCCGGCAGTCTCCCGGCACTTCCTGCGCCACAGGAAGAGGGAGTATCGAGGAGGAGAGCAGAAACAGCCAGACATCTCACCGCTGGAATCCGGTATTTCTCCCGAACTGTTCTCGAAACAAAAAATCGTGTTCCCGAAAATTTCCAGAAAAGGAAGATTTACCCTTGATTCCTCCGGCCACTACTTGCTGGATTCCTGCCGGTTCATCCGTTCATCATCCCCCTACCTGCTCGGGATCCTGAACTCACGACTGATCTGGTTTTACATCAGGCAGACCGTTCCACCATTCCGGGGGGATTACAGGAGATTTTACGGCCGCAATTTCGAAAATATCCCCATTTTTGTCCCTGACTTTGATGACCCCGGGGATACCCTCCGGCACGATTCCCTCGAAGCCCTGGTAATGCAGATGATCGGGATACAAAAGATAGCGGCTGTGACCGATAACGTCCTTGAAAAGGGCAGGTACCGTGAACAAATCAGAGGACTGGATCAACGGATTAACACGATTGTCTGTGATCTCTACGCGCTGACACCGGAAGAGCGTCTGGTCATTCAAAGGGAAACTACGGGCAGCGACTCCTCCCGCTAATCACACAATGCTGTGTCCCGACAGGTACGGCTGCCCTGAATGGCGAATGGTTATGCAAAGGGAAACTGCGGACAGGGACCCCTCCCGCTAATCATACAATGACGTATCCCGAAAGATCCGGCTGACCCCTGCAGAGTGGTCTGGCAAGATGCCGCCGGGCTGAAGGAGGGACCTCGTACCAGCCGGGTCTCAGACTCCGGACAACAGGTATGAGACCCGGCTCCTGTTGCCTGATCCTGCAGGTCCGGCATTTGTATCCTTTGTCCTTCCCGGCACTCGTCATCCGTTTCCCGCAGGAGACACAGAGGGGAGCCCTTCGTTCCATCAGCGGAATGACCGATATCACCCCAGTTTTCTCAAGGTTGATACTCCCTTCCTTGTAACTTCCGGCAACAACGATCTCGTCACCGGGACGGAGCATCCGTATC
>JAJRBV010000023.1 GCA_028679275.1 Methanoregulaceae archaeon | reverse complement strand
GTCAATCCCACCCGAGAACATCGAGGCCATCAAGAACAGTGACGTGGATGCCGCCATCGTCCTCGCATTCAACCCTGCCGATCCCTCCGTGGTCGGAAGGGAGAAGACCCTCGTCGAGGGAGGCGTTGCCGGGCAGACCAAGGGAATGATACAGATCGCAGAGGAGTGCGGAATCACCAGGCCAATCCTCGACACTGCAGCAACTCCCCTCGGGATCGGGTCAGGCGGTGCCTACCGTGAGATCCTTGCATGCAAAGCGATCCACGGGTATCCAACCGGTGGTGCCTACCACAACATGACCGTCTCCTGGACCTGGCTCAAGCGCTGGAAAGGTTCAAAGAAGAACCCCTCGAAACTGGCAGAATCCCTGAAGGGGAAGGATGCCTACACCTCCCAGCTCTTCCACCACTACCAGGGAGGCATGGACGGTGTCATACAGGCTGCCTGGTCTGCTCCCGATATCGGCAGCAACATGATCGCAAGCACGCTTGGTGCCGACCTGATCATGTACGGCCCGATCGAGAACGTGGAGGCCATGATCACGGCGCAGGCTTATACCGACATCACCGTGCTCGAGGCAACCCGGCAGCTCGGCATCGAATGCAAGGCCGAAAGCCACCCGATATTCAAACTCATTTAAAACCATTTTTTTTCTGATAACTGCTGGCGATACCGCAAAAGCCATGACTCTCTCGAGACCCCGCTTCGTCCCCGGTCATCACTGGATGGTTCTTTTCCTTCCGGCACTTTCACTCCACCTGCCGCATGCTTTTTTCCGGTATCCTCCCCTTCAGTCATGGGCATAACGTATGAACCGCGATGTTCACCCTGAACATGTTGCAGACCGGTGGGTCCGGGCAAAGCGGGCACTGAAAGCCGGGGACCAGGACTATGCCGATCGCCTGGCAGGGATGATACGGGTCCATTCAGGTGACCGGATCGCTGCAATCAGCGATCCACTCGAAGCAGCCCTCTTCTCGCTCCTCATCGAGCTGGTAAAAGAGGAGGAGCGTTCCTGTAATCCCTCCTGGAACAACAGTTCCGGAGAGGAGATATAAAAAGGGGGAGGGGGCCGGTGCTATCGCCGTGCCAGGTTAACCGGATCTCATTGCGGATCCGCTCTCCTCCTCATCGGCTGAACGTTTGAACCCTGCATCTCACCCATGGCAAAATCATACCTGGCCTTTATTGTCGGAGGAAGTGCCTCCTCAGAGATCGGTTCAAACCCATACTGCCCGTAGAATTTCACGAGTGGGATGGTGGAGTGCATGTACAGCTCCTCCTTCCCGCAGGCTGCCACCAGGGGGTCCATGACATCCCGGGCATATCCCCTGCCCCGGAAATCATCGAGCGTGAAGACCCCGTCCACTTCAAGTCCGTCAGGGTGGCGCCTGCACCGGGCGACAGCAACCAGCATCCCCTCCACAAAGACGCCAAAGATCCTGTCGGTTGACTGATCTGCAGTCTGCTGGTGATACTGCACCCAGACTTCCTCTGCGAGCGGAAATTCATCCTTCTCAAGTTCCCTTGCAGCCACATCAAGCTGGATATCAGGATACAGCAGGTATACCGGTATTTTTGCCTTTTCTGCCACTTCTTCTGCCGTGCTCCCAATCGGAAGACTCTTTATGAAATCCGAGGCTCCGAATCGTGGCAGGGCGATCAGTGTTGCCTTCTCTTCAAGTGCCATGTCGCATATCATCTCTGCCGGTTTTCCGAACCGGAGGAGGAGCTGTACCCGCGTCCCCCCTCTCTCATAGGTTTTACCAAGATCCTGCAGTCGGGTATATGCTCCCCGGATTGCCTGGTCGAGCTCGTTCCTGGTTTCAGCATTGGGAATTACATGGAGAAGGAGGAGTTCAGCGACATCTCCCTCTCCCGTGATCCGATCCAGTCCCTGTTCGGAGGGCTTTGAGAAGTCAACCGGGTATAATACCCGGGAGAAAAGGTTCCTCTGGTTCATTCCTTCAGAGTGCGTCTTCTGCCGGGGAACAAATGAGCCACGATGATGGGTAATCATGACATCGGTAGTGGCATGGCGGAGGATTCGTGAGGAGACCGAGCCAAGGAGAAGCCCTTCAACAAATCCTTTTCCCCGGGCACCAAGCATGATGAGATCCACCCCTTCCTTCCGGGCACAGGTAAGGATCAATCCCTGAATGTCCCTCCCATCAGCCTGCAGGAGGCGGGTGCGGACCGGGATTCCCCTTGACTCGAGTCGCTCCTTCTCTTCATTCAGGCTGCGTTCCGCAGATTCCCTCGGGGATACTACCTCGTGGCCGCCCAGGAAGGGGCGTAGTGAGGTATGCGGCCCTGCTGTCACATGAAGGAGAATGGCCTCAGTTACACCCGGAAGGTCTGGTACCATGCCGGCTGTCATACGGGCATACTCAGAAAAATCGGTAGGCAGAAGGATCAGGTGAGACATCAGGGCACTCGTGATTTTGCGGATTCTTCTGTGATAGATCGACCTGATGCTATTAATAGGCCACTATTCTCATGCCAGGATAACCCTGAAGGAGGGTTCGTGAAGGAAACATTGATACCTGATTCTAGAGAGCATCTAGTGAGGGCATACTGATGCATGGCACCGGGCGGGACCCAGTGAAAGAAGCGATTCGGCGTCGTGAAGAGAGATATGAGCAGAATATCTCCATCCTGATCAGGCAGCTTTCAGATCAGAACCCGAATCTCCGCGCCCGTTCGGCCGAATCCCTGGGCAACATGGGGGACCAAAGGGCGGTCGAACCCCTTATCCTTCTTCTTGATGACCCTGTCTCTGATGTGGCATGGGTAGCCATCCGGGCCCTTGGAACCCTGCGGGATCCCCGGGCATTTGAACCGCTCATCCGATGTATTGACAGCCCGGACCGGTGGGTGCGGCAGGGAGCGGCATGGGCACTGGGGGAGCTTGGCGATTCCCGTGCAGGCCCCGTGATCGTCCCCCTGCTTTCCGATAAAAAGAAAGGCGTGAGACAGGCAGCGGCGGAAGCCCTTGGAAAGATCGGGGAGATCCGCTACAGGGAACATCTGGAGATCCTGCTTGACGATGAAGAACTCGAGGTCCGCCACACTGCCCGGGAGGCAATAAAGAAATTGAAATAGAGCACTATCCTTTTCCTGAACCGGCTTATGAAGGAAGAAAGTCCTGCGTCAGGAACGGATCTCCCAGCTGTCCGCCAGAACGAAGCAGGTGCTCCGGGATAGCAAAATAATAAATCGGTTTTTCTCAAATATCAAGCGGTTCAAAACCCTGTTTGAATACCTTTCCGAACTGGACCTTAATCTTCGGATCCAGCGCACATACCGGACAGGTATAATCATCCGGAAGATCCTCAAAGGGTGTCCCGGCCTTGATTCCACGGTGGGGCTCTCCCCGTTTCTGGTCGTACACATACCCGCATACCGAACAGACCCACCGTGTCGGGACCCACTCCTCAAATCCCCATTTCCCTACCTTGCCTTTCCCCTGCATCCCGCAGATCGGACATACATAAGAATCAGGGAGATCTTCAAACCTGGTGCCTGCGGGGATGCCGTTATGGGGTTCGCCCCGTAGCGGTGAATAGATGTATCCGCAGACCCTGCACTTGTAACGCTCAACTCGTGGCATTGTTCTCCTCTCCTCTGATCTAGAGACTCTTCCCGACCTGATAAATCTTTTTTTTAAGGAAGCCGGGAACACGATCCCGTCCTGTCTGTATCCTTGCGCACCCTTAAGAATATCTGAATCCAATGAAAACCGGGAGATCACATGGCGAGGATGGCAGCGGTTTTCACCGGAATCACCCTGGCATTGGTAATAATCCTTTCAGGGTGTCTGACAAACCCCGGAGTATTTCAAAAGGGAGGTGAAGCGAACATCACCTCCCTGACCCCGGTTGAGGTCAGGGAGTATGAGGGTGAACAACTCTCGTCAATTGCCGATTTTCGTGAGAATTCTATAAAGGGACCCCAGTACATCAATCAATCGGAATACAGGCTGGAAATAAACGGCCTTGTTACCCGTACGCTGTCCCTCCCCTACGACATGGTAATCACCGGTTATCCGGCCTATGAGAAAAGGGTCACCCTTTTCTGTGTTGAGGGATGGGAAGTAACAATACTCTGGGAGGGGGTCAGGGTGGAAGATCTGCTAGCCGATGCAGGAGTGAATCCGGCAGCAAATACCGTTATTATTTACGCATCTGACGGGTATTCAACATCACTCCCCCTTGACTATATCAAAGACCGCGACATTCTCCTTGCATATTCCATGAACGGGGTGGTCCTCCCTGCCGAGAGAGGTTTTCCCTTCCAGCTCGTGGCAGAAGACCGGTGGGGATACAAGTGGATCAAATGGGTGACGAAGATCGAGGTGTCGGATGATCCCGCCTACCGTGGATACTGGGAGAAGAGGGGCTATTCCCAGACCGGAAATCTGCAGAAAGGTTTTTTCGGATAACATGAACCCCTGACAGTCCCGGGTAAGTCCCTGTACCGGGAATGTATATGATGATTGGAAGGGTATGTTATGGCAATGGAGGGGAGTGGCTTTTTCAGGGAGGAGGTAGAGCGCCTTTCCCGCGAAGACCTCAATAACCTCATCGATGAGCGGGTACGGTATACCGTCGGCTATGCTGCTGAACATTCACCCTTTTACCGCGCCTGGTTCCGGCACCACCGGATAGACCCCGAATCGGTGAGAACCCACGAGGATCTTGTTCATCTTCCTGTTATATCCGGAAAGACCATCAGGGAGAACCAGCCACCCGTCACAAAGGAGTTCATGTTCAGGAGTGTGGACTGGGACGAGGTATTCACGATTCACGAGACTTCCGGTACATCCGGGACACCGAAGAGTTTCTTTCTCACGTGGGACGACTGGCTCCGGTATGCAGAGAAATATGCAAGGAGTTTTGTCTCCCAGGGTTTTTCCCGGGGAGACAGGCTGGTCATCTGCGCATCGTACGGTATGAATGTAGGGGCAAACACGATGACCCTTGCCGCCCGTGATATCCGGGCAACAATCATCCCGATCGGGAAATGCAGTTTTCCCGGCAGGATCATCAGCAGTTACAAACCGACCGGGATTGTCGGCAGTGTCTTCAAACTGCTCCACCTTGCAGAGCGGATGAGAGATGAAGGAATCAGGCCGGAAGAGTCATCGGTCAGAGGGCTTATTGTCGGGGGGGAAAGTTTTGCCGATGAATCGAGGGCGTACCTTTCAGAGGTCTGGAACCGCGATGTCTTCAACACGTATGGGAGCACCGAGGGGACGATGTGCGGGGAATGCAGGGTCAGGCAGGGCCTTCACGTGCCCGAGGACCTTGTTCATCTCGATGTATACGATCCTGCGCTTGAGGATTTTGTTGGAGACGGGGAATGCGGGAGGGCGGTTCTTACCACGCTCCTCCCGGTCGGGGGCCGTGCAGGGACACTCCTGATCAATTATGACACGGAAGATACCACTGTCGTGACAACACGGAATCCCTGCCCCTGCGGAAGGACCCATATGAAAATAATGAATCCCCAGCGTGAGGCTGAGACAGCGTGGATGCTCGGGACACCCGTAAACCGGGTGGATATCGAACGAGGTGTCTTTCAACGGGAGAACATGGAGTACCTGACAGGAGAATACGAGGCATTTATCTATGAGGGTGAAGAGACGAATGAAACCGTCCTCAGGGTGAGCATGGAGGCTAAAACTGACCTCTCTTTCGGAGAGAGAGAACTCGTCATGGAGAACTTCCGCAAATCATTCTACCAGTACAAAGCAGCACTGCTGCATTAATCCGGAGACACGTTCTCGCTCGTATTCTCATTCGCAGAACCCGGCGGGCTGGAACTCTCCCGGATCAAAGGCAGGCCCAGGCGGCTGGTGGACAGGAGAGGCTGACAGTTCCTGGAACGGAGGTTACTCTTACCCGTGAAATTCGCTGGTGTGCCGGGAGTAATTGGTGAAAGTTTTTATTCCATCATGCAGATAGTATAATGCTCACGGATATGCCCCCTGGTTTCTTCGTTTTGCCGGACACCCCCAGAATCTGGCATCAACCCCCCTATCTATCAGGCGAGGTCATACCCGGAGCACCTTCCTAGGAACGGCAGGTTCTTTTACAGTCCGGGCATGAATATACCGGGATTTTTCTGCATTTCTGGCCTTCATTCTCACAACTGAACAATCCTCGTCCACCTATCCCTTTATTCTGAAATAAGGAGAATGATGATGAGATATGACAGATATCCCCGTGGGACTGGTTTATTCATTTTCAGCCCTCTTCGTCATCCTCGATCCCCTGCTCTCGGTCCCGATATTCAACTCGATGACCCAGGGACAGAGTTCATCTGAAATAAACCGGCAGGCACTGATTGCGGTAGCAGTCGCGGGGTTCCTGATGTACCTGTTTCTGTTCTTCAACTTTTTTATCTTCGATACCCTCGGTATCACCCTATCGAGCTTCCAGGTTGCAGGAGGTATCCTTCTCTTTCTTCTCGGCCTTCAGATGGCGCTTGGCATTGACATCGGCCGGACAAAAGAGCATACCCCTACTGCAGCGGGAGTAATTATCGGGACTCCCCTCCTGTGCGGTCCCGGTACGATCACAACGGTCCTCCTCCTCTCCGAAGCAAATGGTGTTTTTATTACAGCAGCAGCAATAGCACTCGTCCTTGCCGCTACCTGGATAGTGCTCCGGTTCTCGTTCCAGATCCAGAAGATGCTCGGAAACTGCGTGACCGAGATCCTCGCAAAGATCCTCGGTATGCTCGTAGCGGCGATAGCCGTAAGCATCATTGCGGACGGGATTATCGGACTTCTTCAGGACTATGGGACCATTTATTCGTTCTCTCTGAATGTCCGCTGAACCCGGATCTCCTTTTTCTGTCAAAAACGTGGAATTAAGGAGAAAACCGGAATTTTTTTCCCTGAAAAAGGCCGGATGCACTGCTCAACGATGGGGGGATCGGTCACCTCACACCAGCCGTTCGATATCGTCCCGTTTTGCATACCAGACCTCAACCATGTGATGGGGATGGTACCGCATCTTTGCCTCCCGGAGACCTAAAACCCCCATGTCACTCTCCCTGTTTATGAAACGAAACCGGTCCCTCGCATAAAATGCCGTTTCCGCATTGATTGCCTTGTAAATCCCCTCACAATCCGGAAGCCCTTTTTCAAAATGAACCACCAGGGTCTCTTCATTCAGGGGCTCAAAAAGAGAGATGGCGCCGACTTTCCCAACAACCCGGATCAGGAGCCCCGAGAGCCCGAGCTCCTCCATGCTGGAGAGGGCACAGGTCAATGCGTCCTTCTCGTGTGACAGAAATGGTTCCCCGTCACAGTTTTTCCATTCGCACCATTCGATCAGGAATTCGTTGACCTCATCCCGGTTCCTGCTACTGACAGGTTCCACGACGGGTTTACAGTTCCTCCGGAACTTATTCAGATGACGCCGGATCGAAAGGTAATCCTTTCCCGGCAGGCTGGCAAGATCGTCTGAACGGTAGACATACTCGAAATAATTCCGGTCCAGGTGCAGGGGAAGTGCCGGGTACTCTGAAAGGATCCATGCACGCTGTGCTGCATCCACGAGTGCAAGAGGATTCTCATCCCCTTCCCTGGTGCACAGTTCCAGAAGATCGGAAAGGATCCCTGGATCCCGCGGGCCTATTGGAGGTCGAAACGAGGTCTTTCCCTCGATGGTACTTGAGATGAGGAGGTTTTCGTTCACATGCGCATACCGGTAGTGGGCATAGGGATTCCAGCAGATCATGTTGGTAAAGGTGTTATCAGAATGAACCTGCGGAAATTTCCGGTAATGGGAGAGGAAGAGGTGCCGGTCCGCCAGCGTCACCGGGGAGAAATCAGATGACGACAACATCCCTGTCACAGCCTCCCGCGATACCGCATCGGGATATGATCCTTCATACGGGAAAACCCGACCGATGCATAAAACTCCTCGGTTCCCGGCTCTGCAATCAGCCCGATCCAGGTAATTTTTCTGTCGTAACAGTAGGCAAGAAGAGTCCGGATGATCTTTTTTCCCACCCCCTTTCCCCGGAATTCCGGGATTACCACCAGATCCTGGATGTAGCCATCGGCTACTCCGTCAGAAATGACCCGCCCCATTCCTACCGAACGCCCGGTAGCACCATCAACTGCAATCGCAAAGGCAAAGCTCGACCTGACCAGGGCAGGCAGATGTGCAGGATCGTGATCCTGCAGCCACCATCCCCCGGCTTTATACAGATTCACCAGGGCAGTGCTTTCCCACTCTTTTACAATATGCACGGAAATGTCAGATTCCATCGTTCAAAAGGCTCCGGTTAGCGTAAAAACATATTCTGTGTCCACGTATATACAGATAGGTCTTTTCACCGTCTCCGTCACCACTCCTGAAATTCAGAGCGAAGAATGAGAAACCACCCGGTCAGGAAAACGGGGATCCCGCCCCGTTCTTCAACTCCGGTGCCTTATGATCCCTATCGCGGAGCAGACAATCGTGCCAAGCTCTTCCACCAAAAACCGCTCAGAGTTCAGCACGATATGATACGGGGACATATCCCCGATATCAATTCCATAATAGCTTTTATATCGTACCGCTTCACAGGACTCCCGCTCACGGGTCAGCTGTGCTGCAGCACCAGGGTTTTGTATGATGTCCCGGGTCTGGATCCGGGTCACCCTGCATTCAGGGGATGCATAGAGCCAGATTTTCAGGTCTGCTTCAGGGACAAACCATCCTGAAAGCCGGCCTTCCACCACGATGGTATCATGCGCCAGAGCGATCTCCTTCTGACGCTCATCGATCTGCCGGTCAAACGACGGATCGGACTCTGCGAGCCTTCCGAATTCTGCCAGCTCCATCCCGTGCTCCTGTGCCATCTGCCGGAACACCTCTCCGGCAGAGATCAGGTCAGTCCCGAGGATATCTGCAAGGTATCGCGCCAGTGAGGTGGTCCCGCTTCCGGGAAGACCACTCACTGTTATCCGCATCAGATTCCCCCGATATTAAGGGATTTCCTGACCACCTGGCTGATGGTAAGGGAGCAGATCATATACCAGAGAATCCATGCCGGGATCGGACCGAGTACGAAATCTGATAAGAGATGGGGCCCGAAGAACGGCATGGTGATTCCGATGTTTTCCGGGAAATTATTCAGGCGGTAGAGGAGCCAGAAGAAGATGGGCACTGATAAAATGAGGATATATGCCATCGGCTTGAACTGCTGCTGGGACATCTCGAGCTGATCTTTCATCATCTTGTCCCTTTTGGCATCAAGCTTCTTCACCCTCTTTTCGTCTCCCGATAGTTGCGCTTCCCGGTACTCCTTCTGGAAGGCTTTCATCCGTTCCTGGGTTTCCTGCATCTTATCATAATCAATGGTGTATTTCTGGATGATGGATGAATAGACTGCGGTCAGGGTGGACAGGATGACAATAAAGATATAAAACGGGAGATTTCCGGCAAGAGGTCCGAAGATAACATCGATAAACCCGCCAACGGCATCCTTGATCCCCGGTATACTGTAAGAGAATATCAGCACCATCGCCACGATAATGGCGATGATCCCCCCGTAACTCCGCTTTGCCATTTCGATCACCTGAGAACCGCTGCCATGTCTTCCACTGCTTTTTCAAGAAGGAGGTCGGCGTTTGTGATATACTTGATGGTACATCCGGTCATCATGGAATAGGCTGCTGCGATAGCCCGGTTGAACTGCTGGTGCTCGCCGATACTGTAGGATCCCTCGAGATCGCGGGTCCGGGTCTCATCGGTGAGCCTCCGGATAAGGATCTGGTCTTCGTTGGTCTCAACAAGAACAATGGTATCCGGCATCAGCTCCCGGAGCACCCATTCGGGGAGCCCTGCCAGGTATCCATTCGGCGTTTTTACCGATGCATGGGTATCGATGAGGACATTTCCCTCTTCTTTTGCCATCGCCTGGGCAGCATGTTTCTGAAGCTTTTTCTGGATATCTTTTTGGAGCCTTCGCATCTCATCGCGGTCTTTTGCGATGCCTTCCTTCTGGGCAATTTCGAACATGTACGTCCCGAAATTGAGGGTTTTATAGGAAATCCCCTCTCCATCCAGAAGCTTCAGCGCACCATTCACCACCGTGGTCTTCCCAACACCGGGAACACCGGTAACGATAACACACCTCCCTTTCATACTCACTCCTTACCAAAGAACGTCCTCATGAACGGGTACATCTCCATGATCTGCTGGCTTGCAATCTCTTCATAGAGCCGGTACGTGATACTCACCGTCAGAAGGAGACCTGTCCCGCTTACCGCCCCGATCACACCAAACAGGTTTGCAAAGACCGAGAGAACCCCGATAAATACTCCGCCGATTACCGTAACCCGGGGGATGTACCGGTCAAGGTACTTCTCAAGGACCTGGGGATTCCTCCGGTAGCCGGGGATTGACATCCCCGAGAGCTGGATCTGGCGGGCCACATCCTTTGAGTCAAGACCTGCCGTCTTGATCCAGAAGAGGGCAAAGACTGCACCGCCCACCACCATGAAGGTGACATCAATGCCCAGGCGGATCATGATCTCCCAGGGGGCATTGGTAATATTGTATGCAGGATTCCACCACATCCAGTCGCTGGGGCCGTTGATGGGTGCAAGGTAATACATC
Source organism: Methanoregulaceae archaeon (assembly GCA_028679275.1). GTDB lineage: Archaea > Halobacteriota > Methanomicrobia > Methanomicrobiales > Methanospirillaceae > UBA9949. The sequence continues at coordinate 4,932 of JAJRBV010000023.1, read as the reverse complement.
AGGCCACTGACCGCCTGGGCCCCCTGGTAGGTTCCAAAGATCGTGATCCCGATATTATAAAGGAAAAGTCCTATCATCTGGATATTGGCCTGCAGCACCCGGACAAGGATCATGGGCAACACGCTGGCATAGATCAATTTTACGGGAAATCGTGCTCTCGCTCCCCTTACCTGAGCATGTGCGAGCGGGATCTCAATCCTCGTGGATTCAACGTACGTGACGATCAGGAAGATTGCGATCGTTGTGATGAAGGCAAGCATTTCCGGACCCATATACTGGAGGAAATCAGCCCCGTCAAGAAGCACCTGGACAAGTCTCGGGAAGAATCCCACAGCATACTGGTCTGTGACCGGTATCCAGCTGATCAGCCCGTTGATAATAGCCTGGGATATTCCGGCGATGATAAACAGGCCCACCCCGGATCCGATACCCCATTTGGTGACCACTTCATCCATGAACATGATCAGCACCCCGCCGATGCAGATCTGGATGAATATGATCAGCGAGACGGCAAAAAGGCTCCCACCGAAGAACATGTCTGCGATGACAGGATCCGGCAGGAGAAATCCTCCGATAAGATTCGGGAGGGCCTCGATGAATATCATCACAAAGATCAGGAGCTTCTGGAGGCCCATGTACAGGACCTGCCCCCGCACCTCAGAGGTGTCGATATGCAGGATATCCGCACCCTTCAGGAGCTGCAGGACGATGGATGCCGTGACGATCGGGCCAATACCCAGCTGGACCAGGGATCCGCTCGCGCCCGCGAGAAGCGCACGGTAGTACTGGAAGAGATCCTGTGAATTCGGATCAAGTCCCCAGAGCGGGATATTGGTCATCACGAAATACAGGATGAGGATGCCAGCGGTCCATAACAGCTTGTTCTTGAAATGGACATGGCCTTCAGGGCTTTTTACTGCCGGCATTGCAGCCAGCAGCGGTTCCATTCGGTCCAACAGTGTACCCATACTTACACCCTAAAAATTGGTCAGATGACCAGGGCCTGACCACCCATTGCCTCTATCTTGCTCTTTGCCTGCGCCGAGAATGCTCTCGCAGTTATAATCATCTTCAAAGTGACTTTTCCGCTCCCAAGTATCTTATCGATACCGATCTGATCCGCATTGATAGTGACGGCATCCCCTTCCCGGAGAGCCTTACCCCCGGAAAGGAGGGCGGGCACCATCTGATCGATCTCCCCGATGGAGAGGACCCGCATTGCCCTTGTGGTCTGGTTATAAAAACCGTTTTTCCCGTTATGGATTTCGCCATACAGGAGGTAATGCGAGAACCGGTGATCGCGGTGGCCTGCCCTTCCTCTTCCTCCCCGGTTACCAGCTCCGCGCCGGTTCTTATGGGTACCCCCGCCGCACGTCCGCGATCCGCGGTATTTTGAACGCTTGTTTACCGGCATCGCTCTTCACCTCATCCTGTGAAGGAGAGAATTTATCTCCTTCCCGTAATACCCGAGCGCCCCTCCCTGCTGGGCGGTTCGCTTGATAGTCCTGTATCCTTTCCGTGGCGGGTGGAGACGGAGCACCGGTTTTAATCCCGGCATGTCGATCAGCCGTGTTTCACCTGAAGCAAGGGCTGCCGCGAACTCCGTTATCCCCGAATACAGCGAGTTGGACTTTACGTACTCATCCGTGAGGTGAGTGTCCCCGACAACCCGTCCCCGCGTGCGGAGGATTGTCTCGATGGTAACCGCATCAACCTCGCCATAGGCCACAAAATCCTTGACTTTCCGGATCATGCCGAGATACTCAGGGGTGTCCGGCACAAGGACGCAGTGGTTGATATGGTGGAGGCGGAGCATCTTGAGCGTGTCCTTGATCTCCCTGCGGGTTTTCACGACTCCCCGCACCTGGACAATCGCGTACATTATTCTGACCCCCCGCGCCTGATCATGTTGGTTGCCCTAAGCGCGTTGAACGTAGCTTTTGCAAAATTGATGGTCGTCCTGGTCTGTCCCTTCGAGAATGTCCAGGCGTCCTTGATACCGGCAAGCTCAAGCACTTTCCTGCTGATTTCCCCGGTGACAAGGCCGATACCCTGGGGTGCTGGCTTGAGGGTCACCCTGACGCTCCCTGCCGCACCCTCCACCTTCATCGGGATGGAATGGGTGGCATCGCAACCGCACTCCCAGGATCCGCAGCCACGCCGCACCTTGATCACGTTCATCTTTGCATCCACAATGGCTTTCTTTATCGCATCTCCGACCTGGGAGTCCTTCCCCTGGCCAAATCCGATATAGCCGTTACGGTTCCCAACGACGACTACCGCCCTGAACTTGACCCTGCGCCCTGAATCGGTCATGCGCTGGACCATCTGGATATCGAGGACTTCATCCTCGAGATCCGGGAGAAATGAATCGACGATCTCGGGCTCCTTGATAGGGCGGCCGCTCTCAAGCACCTGGTCGATGCTGGTGATCTCTCCGGATGCTACCATCCTTCCAAGACCGGTAAGCGGTACCCATTCTGTCTTTTCGTAAGGCATCTCACCTCAACTCCTTCATGATGGCGTCGATTGTCTCTTCCACGTTTTGCACCAGATCTCCTGCACGATCCGGTGCAAATGCAGCGATATGCGCACCTTTTACCCGATCGTCATCGGGAAGAATCTGCTCGCCGTGCGGTACATCAAGGCCTGCAGCTACCGCTCCCTTGAGCGCTGCAAAGACCCGGTTGCCTGGTGTTGCCCGGTGCAGCCCGATATCGAGGACAGCCCGGTCCTGGTCCGCATTCAGCGCCTTCACCGCAAAGAGCATACCGGTCAGGTATGCTGCAGGGGTGGCAGATGTCGATCCTTTATAGCCGAATCGCTTCAGCTCGGCTGAACTGGCGGTGACGAGGGTACGGTCGCCGTCCATTTCTGCTGATACCAGCTGGATGAGTATCTGCCGGTTCGTCTTCCGTACTACCATCCTCGGGCGGTCGGACACGACAAGTTTTGCCCGTTTGTAGTAATCGGTCCTCCCTTCCTTTCGCCTCCGGAAAGGAACGAAGTAACGAGGTCCTGTCGCCATGTTACTTCATCCTCCCCGAAATGATCCCGATTTGGGCTTTGAGATGTGCCACGTTCCTGAACTGGCCGCCGGCAGCCTTCCTGTACAGCGCACGGTAGAGGTGAGGTTCAATCTCTCCACTCTCGCGGAGCTCAACAAGGGTTTTCCTGATTGCCCTGATCTTCTGGATCCAGTACCTTTTCGAAGGATTCCTTGCCCCGGCCGCACCCTTGCGCCTCCCGGGTCCCTTGCAGTGGCCGTACGAACGCTTCGCCATCAGTGCACGGGCTCTCCCACGGCTGTTGCCCTGGATCTGCCGCGGCTTGATAGCTCCCTCTCCGATAAGCCCCCTGATATCCTCGCGCGATATCGCATTCTGGATGTCAGTGAGACGATCGGGATCAAACCATACCCGGTGTGTGCCACAGCCAAGGATGGCTGCAGCGACGCGGCGCTGGTTCGCGATATCAGTCATTGCTCTTCGCCTCCTGTCCTGCAGGTCTGATATCACGCGGGTTCAGGATCCTGAGTCCTGCAGCAACTGCCTGCTCCTGTATCACCAGGCGCTTTTTATTTCCCACCGTTGCACCGATACGAATTGCATCTTCCGAAGGGTTGAGCCCCTCGAGCTCGGCAGGAGTGAACACCCGGACTTCATGAAAGCCGCTCGGGTGCATCCCCCTTACTGCAACAGGGCTGCCATATCCCGGTGTCGGGAGCGGTCCCTTCGCCTTCTTCTGTCTCCGCTTCTTGGAATGGAGCCCACGGGGCATTCTCCAGGATTCGGAGAGTTGCTTCTTCTTACCGGCCCCGTCACGCTTGAATGTGGCTGATTTGTCGGAGCGGACCTGGATCAACCTTTTCTTTTCATCGGCCATTTCCATCACGCCCTCTCCACAATATAAATTCCATCCTGGAAAATACGAGGGTCACGGTCCCGAATCTTGGTCGCGTGTTCAATATTTGCCGATGTAGTGCCAAGGAGTTCCTTGTCGATTCCGGAGAGCACAATCTCGTCATTACCGATCTTTGCCGTTACACCATGAACGATTGTTGCATGCCGGGCCTTCTTCTCTCCAAGGAAATTGTTGATCTCGAGGCGGTTGCCCTGGAGTTTGAGCTGGATGGGGAAGTGGCTGTAGACCACCTTCATCCGGTACTCGAATCCCTGGCTGACACCACGGCACATATTTTTCGTGTGTGCAGCGAAGGTGCCCACCATGGCAATCACGCTTTTCCGGTCCGACTCGGTAGAGAAGATCACATCATTGTCTTCCAAAACGGTAGTGATCTGCGGGAACCGGACACTGCGTTCAAGCTGACCTTTCGGCCCCCTGACTTTCAGCACCGTCCCCTCAAGATCGATCGATACTCCGTCGGGTATGGTTACTTTTCTTATTGCTGCCATTGTCTGCACCTCAATATACATACCCGAGGAGTTCCCCACCGACCCCTTCCTTCCGGGCCTGTTCGTGGGTCATGACACCCTTCGAAGTTGACAGGATCAGGATCCCGAAATTTTTCCCGGGAAGGTACTGGGTCTCCCAGTACTCAAGTTCGCTCAGCTGGACTGAATAGCGGGGCGATATCGCGCCGCACTTGTTGATCCTGCCATTCAGCTGGACGAGGAACTGGCCGCCGCGACCGTCATCAAGGTACTCAAATCCGCTGATATACCCTGATTCCTGCATGATCCGGAACATTGCTCCGAGGAGTTTGCCTGCCGGCTCGATAAGCACGCCGGGTTTGCCGCCATCGGCAGCGTTCTTCAGCGCACTCATCCCGTCTGCTATTGTGTTTAATATTCCCATGTGCACTTCCTCCTCAGTTCATCTTTTTGAAACCCATCTTCTGGGCCCATTCCCGGAAACACTGCCTGCAGAACATGATGTGGTACCTGCGGACGAGTCCCTGTTTTCTTCCGC
>JAJRBV010000018.1 GCA_028679275.1 Methanoregulaceae archaeon | reverse complement strand
TTATGGAAGCCCGGTACAAATAGTATAGTTTATAGAGATGTCCCCAGAGGATGAGACATTAAAGCTCCTTGAGGTGGCGCTCACCGCGGAGATATTCAACCAGTATACCAACCTTGACATTAATGACCTCAATCCCGAATGCCGGGTTTTGTTTGGCGTTGATGGAGAAGGAGAGGTGAAGCGCCCCCTCTCTGTGAGCGAAGGCATGATCAAGCGGAGTCTCGGTATACCGGATGCCTGTTCCAAACTATCGAAAACCCCGGTAATCACCTGTGATGATTTCGGGCAGCGCATCCATGTCACGAGCCTTGAAGCAGCGTCCCGATTGTTTGTCCGGAAGGGCGGTATCCAGCTGGCAGCCAGGAACCCTGTACTGGCATATTACCTTGGAACCCTGGATACCACCGAACTGTCTTACAAAGACATCCGGGAAGCAAATCCACCGTATGAGGACACACGTGCATTTCTTGATAAGAAGATTGCTGCAATCCTGTCAGGGGATGACTCCATCAGGTCAGGTCTCGACCTTGTTATCATCAGCGCACCCGATGAGGTCGAGCAGAAATTCGAAGATATTGTCTGTACTGATGAGCAGAGAAGGATTATCAGCAAGATAAGAACCGCGCGGGAACATCGGGAGACCCTGCAAAGGCATGGTATTCATGAAGTGGGAAAACTCCTGTTTGTCGGGCCACCGGGAACGGGAAAAACCAGCCTCGCCCTGGGGCTGTCCCGTGAGATGCACCTTCCGCTTATCGAGGTACGCCTGTCCATGGTCACATCCCAGTATCTTGGCGAAACCTCAAAGAATATCGACAGGATCTTTGATTTTGCAAAGAAACTCGCCCCCTGTATCTTATTCATCGACGAGTTCGATTTTGTGGCAAAGAGCAGGGTAACTGATGATCACGGTGCAATGAAGCGGGCGGTGAACTCACTCCTGAAAAACATCGACCGGATCAGCCTTATCAGAAACAGCGTTCTCCTGATCGGAGCCACTAACCATCCCCAGCTGCTTGATGAGGCTGCATGGAGAAGATTTGATGAGATTGTTGAGTTTGCCCTCCCAGACAGGGAGATGCGTATCCAGATTCTGAAAAATATCACCGCTTCGATCGAATGCCACTGCGATTACGACATGCTCGCCGACCACACAGAGGGGTTCTCCGGGGCAGATCTCAGGATCATGGTCAAAGAAGCCCTCCTCTCCGCCCTTATAGAAGGGAGATCCCATATCACTGACGGTGACATCGAACGTGGGATCATTCTTATCGGCAACAGGGGTGCAGTCCGCCGTCAGAACTGGCTATAGGATGAAAATCACCGTACTGGGGACCGGGGATGCAATCGGAACACCCAAGATCGGGTGTTGCTGTCCCCGATGTTCCCACGCACTTCGTCAAGGAATCCAGCGGCTGAGGACCTCTTTTCTGATCGAATATGCGGGAAGGACTATCCTCATCGACACTTCGCCTGATCTCCGACAGCAGCTGCTTTGTTGCGGGTCCCCGCACATTGATGCCGTGATATGGACTCATGGTCATTATGATCATTTCATGGGGTTTGGGGAGTTCTACCGGGTTCAGAAGATGCCTGCGGTTTATGCAGCCCCCGGGGTTCTTGAGTATTGCGGAGAAGTCTTCCGCTTTCTCAGCTTTCCCCGGCATGCTGCAGAGCCGTTCTGCCCGTTTAAGCTCTTCGGACTCTGGCTGACACTGGTCCCGGTTAATCATCCTCCCGCCGAAACCTATGGTCTTGTCCTTACCGATGGCAAGGTAAAAATTGCATTTACCTCTGATTCCAACTCCCGCATTCCTCCCGAGAGCCTCGCTCTCTTTTCCGGTGCAGACCTGTTCTTTGTTGATGCCCTGGTCCCCCCGGAAATTCATATCGATAAGCACATGAATTACCATGATGCCTGCACCCTATCCGCCGCACTTGGTGTGAAGGATTTCAGGTGTGTTCATTTGAGCCACAACATCCCCTGGGATATCCCCCATACGGGAAAAGATGGAGAGACATTCCTGTTTTAGCGTGGATCTGATGCTGAATTCCTTACAGGGGAGAACATCTTTTGCGATCTCCTCTCTCGTGCATCCACGCATATCTATATACCAGTTCATCTCTCAATGATAGGTGGGATGAATATCAAAATTCTTGAACTTGAGAAGAACAAGGCACGCCTGGTCATTTCCGGAGAAGGTCATACGTTCATGAATGCCCTGACCGAAGAGATTTTGACGGATCCCGGGGTCGATGTTGCACGATACCTGATAAAATTCCAGTTCTCAGATCCTGAACTGCTGGTCACCACGAAAGGGGATCGCGATCCTCTTGCGGTGATAAAGGATGCCTGTACAAGACTTTCCGGATACTGCACCGAGTTACTGGAGAAGATGCCGTAATAATTCGTGCAATCAAAAAAAATTATATCTGTTCTGTAAAAACAATTGAGCCCGATATCCGGGTGATCCGTATTTTTGCTTTCTGTCCTGGTTTTCCTCTCGGGATATACATGATATACCGGCCCATCCTCACCACCCCATCTCCCCGCTTACTCACCGACTGGACTTCAACATCAAGTTCCTGTCCTTCCTGGAGATCGGAGCCGACCGGCTCCGAGCGGGCTTTCCGTTTACGCACCGGCCGGTGCCCGCCACAGGCATCGCAACGGAGCAGAAGCACCCGGTCGTCCTTGACAAGACGGGTATCGGGTTTCCCGCATTCTGAACAGATGACGTAATCGTCTACGTAACCCTTTACAAGCCCGCTGATCAGGGAAGATTCGAATTTTCCGTTGAATATCGCCCGTGTCCCGTCAATCTTTCCTGCCGTGCCCAGCTCTCCGAGCAGGTACTTCATCAGGTGATCCTGATCCCTCCGAACCACGTCGGCAATCTCAGCAAAATTTTCAAGAATCGTCGTCTTACCTTCGATGTAGACTTTAGCTTCCGGCACAATGAACCGATCAGTGGACTCACTCTGCTCGGTCACATTCGAATACGCTTTTTTAAGGAGTGCCTCGTACGGATCGACCATGCTCTATATATTCCTCCCTGCCCCCTAAATACCCCACCCTTCCTCCCCATGCCGCGATGGAAATTTAAGGTTTCAGTGAGAGAGCTCCTTTACCACCATGTTGTCTGCCGCGGACCTCATCACCATCAGGACCACCCTCAGACGGGAACCTACTGATGTCGAACTTGCCTGCTTCGAGAATCTCTGGAGTGAACACTGCAGCTACCGCTCAACAAAGCGTCTCCTCAAGACGCTCCCTACAACCGGAGAGGATGTTATACTCGGTCCCGGTGATGACGCCGCGATTGTCCGCTTCAGCGATCGGACGGCGCTTGCGGTCTCTATGGAGAGCCATAATCACCCGAGTTATGTCGATCCGCATGATGGTGCGGCGACCGGGGTGGGGGGAATTGTAAGGGATGTCCTTTCGATGGGTGCACGACCGGTCGCACTGATGGATCCTCTTTATTTCGGGCCACTTGACAGGGAAAAGAACCGGTATCTCATTGAGCACGTGGTGGACGGAATCGGCGGTTACGGGAACTGCATAGGAGTCCCTGTTATCAGGGGAGATCTCGCTTTTGACAGCGGTTATAACGGGAATCCCCTGGTGAACGTGGTCTGCGTCGGCATTGTTCATCCCGGGAGGTACATTACCGCGAGGGTCAAAAAACCGGGAAACCGTCTGGTCCTTATCGGGGCATCAACCGGCCGGGACGGCCTTGGAGGGGCGTCGTTTGCTTCCCGGGACTTGTCAGAAGATTCAGAGGCAGAGGACCGGCCGAGCGTCCAGA
>JAJRBV010000006.1 GCA_028679275.1 Methanoregulaceae archaeon | reverse complement strand
GGCTGATTTTTTAAATACTTTCGCCCCGCACTGCGTATCTGTCAGTGACAGGCCGAAAAGGATACGGATCAGGATATTAAAACCCCTGCTCTCGAGCCTCCGGGCCATCCCCTGCCGTTCAGGAACTATTGACCCGGGGAGCCACCGTGAGCCAATCACACAGTCGGCACCATCCAGTGCATTGAAAAGGGAAACCATCTGTGTGATCGATGTGGATGCATCGGCATCCATGAACCCGACAAGAGGTGTGGTGGTACGGATAAACCCCTCCTTCACCGCTCCTCCCTTTCCAAGCCGGCTGGCGTAGGTCTGGCATCGCAGGTCCAGTTCAGGATGGGAAGCAGCAAATTCCCTGACAATGGCAGGTGTAGAATCATCGCCGTCGCAGATCACCAGGTAACGGCCTCCGCTGCCGGGCATCTGGGAGAGAAGCAGCCCGATCCTCACTTCCTCGTTGTATGCAGGGATTATGATGCTGAAATCTGCTGTCAAGCGGACCCGCCGCCGTTTACTGGTGCCCTGTGAGGTGTTCACGAAGTGGAGATCCGCTTCTGTACTTCTCTGCTATCAGGAGTGCCTGTTCACGCAGCCGGTTGTGATCCCGGATACAGGACTCCGGGGGCGAAGACTGGCGCAGTATCGATGAGACATTCTCGGTAACCTGGATCAGTTCGGTGGCGATCACGGCGTTGAGCCAGATCAGATCCGCGAGCATTTCTTTTGTCTCCTCACTATCCATGAGACATATATGGGGTGGCATAGGGTTAAATGATGGCGGCGACTGTGCGGGCAACCATTATCGTTTTCCGGGAAAAAATCTCCCTATTCATGAACTATATCGAGAGGATACAGACCGAAGGGAGGGATGCCAACCCTTTCTTCACCCTGATGGGAATCGAGACAGGTGTCTTTGGCAGGGGGAGTGCAACACTCCGCATGACGGTACGGCCGGACATGCTGAACGGGGAGGATTTTTTACAGGGAGGGCTTTTCACCGCGCTCGCAGACGAAGCAATGGTCCTTGCCATCTACACCCTCCTCGATCCTCTGGAACGGATTGCCACAATATCGGAGACCACGACGTTCATGAGCGGGGTGCGGCAAGGAGTCCTGATCGGCACGGGCAGGGTGCTCAAAAAAGGCCGGCGGGTCATATTTGCCGAGGGAGACATCACCCTTGAAGGATCCGGCCAGATCCTTTCCCGCAGCACGGCGACCTTTATGGTGACAAGGATCTGAAATGCGCTTTTTCACCTTCCCGGCCTCCTGGTACCTGGCAGGCCGGCAGGGGCGGGGAATAAAACTATTTCCCGATGGGGAGCATATCTAGCAATAAAAAAAATGCACCTGGCGGGGTAGTTTTCGTTGAAGTATATTTTTATTACGGGTGGGGTGATGAGCGGCCTTGGAAAAGGTATCACCGCTGCATCAATCGGGCGGATACTCAAGAACCGGGGTTACGCGGTCACTGCGGTGAAGATCGATCCGTATCTCAATATCGATGCCGGAACCATGAACCCGGGCCAGCACGGGGAGGTCTTTGTTCTTTCCGATGGCGGGGAAGTAGACCTTGACCTCGGGAACTATGAGCGCTTCCTTGATATCGACCTCTCCTCCATGCACAATATCACGACAGGGAAGATCTACCGGAGCGTGATCGAAAAAGAGCGGAGGGGCGATTACCTTGGAGAAACCGTCCAGATTATCCCGCATATCACCGATGAGATCAAGAGCTGCATACGAACAGCTGCCTGCGAAGAGATTCCCGGTTCAGGGAAAGCAGAGATTTGCCTTGTTGAAGTGGGAGGCACGGTCGGGGATATCGAGAGCATGCCCTTTCTCGAGGCGGTCCGCCAGATGCGGGGGGAACTTCCTGACGAGGACACGGTCCTGATCCATGTCACTCTGATCCCGGAAGACAGTATGGGAGATCTCAAGACCAAACCGACCCAGCACTCGGTAAAAGCACTCCGTGAGCTCGGGGTCTATGCCGATATCATCGTGGGAAGGGGACACCGCCCCATCGGATCCAATACCAAGAGGAAAATATCGGCCTTCTGCGATCTTCCCCAGCAGGGAGTGATCAGCGCAGCCACGGTACCGGACATCTACCAGGTCCCGATGGAGATGGAAAAAGAGGGTGCTGCTGAGGTGCTGTCACGGCACCTGCGTCTCGATCCCCGGGAAGTGAATACCGACTGGTATTCGCTGGTCTCCCGTGAATATACGAGCAGGGTTGAGGTTGGCATTGTCAGCAAATACGGGATCGAGGATGTCTACATGAGTATCAAGGAAGCACTCAAGCATGCCGGGCGTGCGTGCTCCACCGAAGTGAAGATCACATGGCTTGATGCTGAACGGTATGAGGAGCGGCACCTCGGCGAATTCGACGGCATCCTGATCCCAGGCGGGTTCGGGAAACGGGGCATCGAAGGAAAGATTGATGCCATCCGGTATGCCCGCACCGGAAAAATTCCTCTTCTCGGGCTCTGCCTTGGTTTTCAGCTCTCGGTGGTGGAATATGCCAGGAATGTCCTCGGTTGGGAGAATGCCACGAGCGCCGAACTGGGAGAGGGGAGACACGTGATCGCCATTCTGCCGGAACAGCAGGGAGTCACCGATTTGGGCGGGACCATGCGTCTTGGCAACTACCCGGTCACCATCAGGGAGAACACCCTTGCAATGCAGATTTACGGGCAAGCCGAGATCACGGAGCGGCACCGTCACCGGTACGAGGTAAACCCGCTCTACATCCCTGAACTCGAGAAGGCCGGCCTGGTATTCTCCGGTACCTGGAAGAACCGCATGGAGATCGGTGAAGTTGCCGGCCATCCGTTCTTCCTCACGACGCAGTTCCACCCGGAGTTCAGGTCACGGCCGACGAGGCCATCCCCGCCCTTTGTCGGGTTTGTGAGGGCATGCAGCGCCAGCAGGGCAGCGAGGTGAATGAACGGTGGTGAATGCAGAGCGGTTCATAACAGAAGCGATTGACGAGATCGTGGCTGAAACAGGAGATCACAGGGTCGTAATTGCACTCTCAGGAGGTGTCGACAGCTCGGTCTGTGCAGCCCTTGCATACCGTGCAATCGGTGAACGGCTGATCCCGATCTATGTTGATACGGGGCTCATGCGGAAGGGTGAGACCGGAAGGATCGTCCGCATGTTCGGGGATCTGAATCTCCATGTGGTTCATGCCGGGGATGAGTTCATCCCTGCTCTTGCCGGGATCAGTGACCCTGAGATCAAGAGGAAAGTGATCGGGGAACGGTTCATCCGGGTCTTTGAACGGGAGGCACGGAGGACCGGTGCGCCCTACCTCCTTCAGGGAACGATCTATCCTGACAGGATCGAGAGCGAGGGGGGTATTAAAAGCCATCACAATGTCGGCGGAATGCCGCTCCGGATGGAGTTTGAAAAGGTGATCGAGCCCATCCGGGACCTCTATAAGGACGAAGTGAGGGAGGTTGCAGGAGCACTCGGCCTTCCGCCGGAAATACAGCACAGGATGCCTTTCCCGGGTCCCGGGCTTGCGGTCCGCGTGATCGGTGAAGTGACGAAAGAGAAGATTGAGGTCGTCCGGGAAGCAAACTGGATTGTCGAGGAAGAACTGGTGGACCGGTACCTCCCCTGGCAGTGTTTTGCAGCCGTGCTCGGGCTTGGTACCGGGGTGAAAGGGGATAACCGGGTGCACGGGTGGATCATTGCAGTCCGGGCAGTGAATTCAAGGGACGGGATGACCGCTGACCCGGTCGAGATCCCGTATGATGTGCTCGGCTCTGTTGCATCCCGGATCACCTCCGAGATCCCGAGCGTTGCCCGGGTGGTGTATGATGTCACGCCAAAACCCCCGGCAACCATAGAGTATGAATAGCGAAAAAAGACAGATATAAAGGCAGAACGATACATGAACGAAATGGATTACCGTGCCGGTGATGCGCGGTACTATATGCCTGCATTTTCACGGGAGATCATGATCGAGCATGGTCTCTTATCGAAGGTGTGGGATGCTGAGGGAAAGGAGTATATCGATTGCGTGGCAGGAATCGCGGTCTGCAGTACCGGGCACTGCCATCCTGAAGTCACCCGGGCCATCTGCGAACAGGCCGGAAAGCTGATCCATTGCTCAAACCTCTATTACGTGCCCGGACAGGCCGAACTTGCCGGGAAACTGGTGGAAGTCTGCGGGATGCACAAGGCATTCTTTTCAAACTCCGGGGCAGAGGCAAATGATGGGGCAATCAAGCTTGCGCGCCTTGCTACCGGGAGGAAGAAATTCGTGGCCTTCACCCACGGGTTTCATGGCCGGACACTCGGCTCACTCTCGGTCACCCATAAGCCCGCCATCCGTGAGCCATTCCTCCCCCTTGAGCCATCCTGCACGTTCGTTGAATATGGCGACCTTGAGGGTCTCAGGAAGGCAGTTGACGATACGATTGCGGGTATCTTCGTGGAACCGATCCAGGGAGAAGCCGGGGTGATCATCCCCCCGGAGGACTTCATCCCCGGTGTCAGGGAGATCTGTGACAGGCACGGGGCACTCATGATCGCTGACGAAGTCCAGACAGGCATGGGGAGGACCGGGAAATGGCTTGCCATCCAGCATACCGGTATCATGCCTGATATCGTGACGCTCGCAAAAGGGATCGCAAGCGGTTTTCCGATGGGTGCGCTTCTTGCACGGGAAGGGATCGAGTTCAGGAAAGGGGAGCACGGGAGCACATTTGCCGGTGGTCCACTGGCATGTGCCGCGGCCCGGGCAACGATCGGGGTGATCGAGAAACTACTACCGGATATCCCGGAAAAGGGGAGGCGTTTTGCGGATCTTCTCTCCGTCCACAAACCCCGGGCACGGGGGCTTATGATCGGGCTTTCGGTCGGGGATACCTGTCCTGCCGTCCAGAAAAAATGCGCTGAAGACGGCGTCCTTGTCAACTGTGCCGCGGATGGAAATCTCCGTCTCGTTCCTCCTCTCGTAATTACCAATGAGGAGATCGAAAGGGCTGCAGCGGTTATCAATGCTGCAATGACCGGAATCAGGCGGTAAAAAAAAGGGGAATTATATCCCGCCCTCTCTTTTTCTGAACCAGGCTGCCATGATTACCAGTGTGGCCAGAAATACAGCCATCCCCTGAACCGATACAAAGGGAATTCCCGGGCCTGCAGGGGATGCAGCAGGGGGGGGTCCGGTAGTGACAGGCGTCGTCTGTTCAGGGACGGGTTCATTTGTCAGGACCGGGGTCGTTTGTCCGGCCTGGTTCACCAGTGGTCGAACCGTTGATCCTGGGGATATGGTGCCCGAACCGGCTGTTGATCCTGAACCGGAAGAAGAGGAAGAAGATGAAGAAGAACCGGACCCTGATGAGGGTGAATTAATGCTTCCGGCAGAGCCCGGAAGGTTGTCATCATCATCAAAATCCAGGTCCTGAATGGCTGGGGTTACCGTCCCGTCCGAGACGCCCGTAACCGTGAGGGTCGCAAGGACAACACCGGTCGCGTTCGCTTCCACGCGGCTGTAAAGATCCACGCTGGTGACCTTCACCCTTTCCCCTGGCACCCCTTCTGCACTGGCAAACCCGGCCCATTCCGGAAAGCTGACAGAGGTAATCTTCGCGACTCCCTCAGGATTAAGGAGGACGATAGTCCGGAATCCAGATAATCCTCCCGGGGCATCTGCAAGGACGAGATCCACGGTAACGGTATCTCCCGGTTTCACGCTGATAGCGGACGGTTCAAAACCGATCGTCTCTGCCATTACCATCCCGGGGATAAAAAACAGGCTGGCAACGAGGATCAGCATAACCGGTATCGTTCTTTTTCCATTCCACTCCATGATATCCACCTATCTCTGGTTATCCTGTATACGGGTAAAGGTATCTCCTTTTTCCCGGACCTGACATATGGGGACTGCCGGCACTGCAGTTTATCTGCTTTCAGGGGCATAATATACCCGCTGGAGAGTCAGGAATGGTCGGGGAGAAAAGCAGGAGCGGCAGGTATGAGGGCCTGGTGCGGGACTGTTTCCGTTCGGGGGGGTATGTTTTTGCCGGGAGACCAGGGGAGATCGCACAAAAAGAAGGTATCTCCCGTATAGCCCGGCTCGGGAGCAACGAGAATCCGAACCCTCCCGCTCGCGGGGCGGTACGGCTTGGTTGCGCCGCACTGAATGAGGCGAACCGGTACCCTGACGAGACTATGGAACTGCTGGTGCAGAGCCTGGCACAAACCTATGGCCCCGATAGTTTTGTTACCGGGGTGGGAATGGATGGGGTGATCGAGACGATGATCAGGACTCTCGTAAACCCCGGTGACAGGGTTTCTGTTTCCACGCCCACCTTCTCATTTTACGGTCTTGCGGCAAAAGCCCAATCGGCAGAAGTTGTCCCTGTTCCAAGGAGTGAGGATTATTCTGTTGATCCCGGGCTCTTTATAAAAGCAGCGCGAAATTCGAAGATCTCATTTCTCTGTTCGCCGAACAATCCGACCGGGACCGTGACTCCTGTCAGGGATGTAATCGAGATCCTCTCGGAAATAGACGGGATCCTCTTTCTCGACAATGCCTACGTTGAGTTCTGCAGTGTCGATTACCTGCCCCTTATGGAGGAGCACGAAAACCTCGTCATCGGCCGGACGATGTCAAAGGCATATGCACTTGCAGGCGCCCGGGTGGGGTACGCCTTCGTGCCTGCCTGGATTCTTCCCTACTACCACCGTGCCTCGACCCCGTTTACCCTCAACTCCGTTTCTGCCCAGGCAGCCATGGGTGCCCTTGCGGACAGGGAGAGCATGGAAGCGTATGTCAGGTATGTAATAATGTGGAGGGAGAGGTTTTCAAGGGAGTGCGGATTCCCGGTCAGCCCTTCGGGTGCAAACTTTATCATGGCTGATGTAGCACCCTGGAGCGGCGATGCGATGGTCAGGGAACTTGCCCGGCGGGGTATTATCGTCAGGTCCTGTGCCGGTTTTCCCGGGCTGCCCGATCATTTCATCAGGGTAAGCATCGGGGCTGAATGGGAGAACGAGCTCTTCCTAAAAGAGATCAGGAGTATCAGGGAAGAAAAACAGGGCGCCCCATGATGTGCGGAATCACCGGGACACCCGGAACCGGCAAGACTTCGGTGGCGAATGAGCTGGCCAGGCAGGGATCTCCTGTCCTTCACCTGTCAGAAACAATCTCGGGATACATTATCGAAAAGGACCAGGAACGCGATACGCTGATCATCGATGAGGAGGGCTGGGCTGGCAGCTTCATCCCTTTTAGCGGGTTTGTGGAGGGGCATCTTGCCCATCTCCTCCCCTGCGACCGGATCGTGGTGTTACGGTGCAGGCCGGATATTCTCATCCAGCGCCTGAAAAAGCGGGGATACGGAGAGGAAAAAATCAGGGAGAATGCCCTTGCCGAAGCCCTCGACGTCATCCTTATCGAGACTGTGGATTCTTTCTCTCCAGAACAGGTTTATGAACTGGATACAACAGATAAGAGTACCACTGAATGCGCAATGATTACGGACCGGTTCGCAAAGGGGGAGATCCAAGCGTCGTTTGGCGCCATTGACTGGTCATCGTATACTGGAATGATAGAATGACCCTCGATAACTTCAGGCCCCATCTGAAATGGATATACAGGCCTTTTGTCAATCTATCAATTAAAATCGGTATAAAACCTGACCATTTCACCATAGCCTCGTTCTTTGTTGCTCTTTTTGCCGGCATTGCATTTTATTTTGGCGAAGTGGTGCCGGGTACCTTTTTCATCATGTGCAATGCCGCCTTTGACTCAATGGACGGGGCAGTGGCACGGGCGATGAATATCCAGAGCAAGAAAGGGGATTTTCTCGATCATGTTGTCGACCGGTATGCGGATATCTTCATCATTACCGGGATTTTTGCCGGGGGGTTTGCTCCCTGGCCGATCGGGGTGTTTGCCCTGACGGGAGTGTTCATGGTCTCGTACCTGGGCACCCAGGCACAGGCAGTGGGGGTCGGCCGGTATTACGGAGGTATCCTCGGAAGGGCAGACCGCCTACTGCTGCTCATAATCGCAGGTCTTCTTACCATCGTTTTCCCGGCCGGGGTTTATGGCCTTCCGTTCCTTGGATGGCTCCTTGTTATCTTTGGCCTGATCGGGAACCTTACCGCCATCCAGCGGTTCATATTCGTCTGGAACGAGCTCAAATGAACCGGATGGGACGTTCACCCGGGCACATCATGGAGGAAACGAGGCCATTTAAAGCTTTAAAACCATGAATCGAGGGTTTTTTGTCCTTTCCTGACATTCATTCCCTCAAGTGCCTTCCCCACCCGGTCGGGAGCAAAATCATACCCGTCACAGAGCATCCGCATAACACCATCAGGATTTGGTTCACCCCACGAAAGGGAATATTCCCAAGTGACGGGTGGATCCAGGAAGAAGTCTATGACCGCTTCCCTGTCAAGACCCGGGAGTTTTTCTTCGACGGTTGCCTCAAATTCACCCTTCCTGATAATCTTCAGGGCGGTTTTTGCGCCGATACCCCTCACTCCGGTATTGAAATCGGTGCCGATCAGTACAGCAATCCTGATCAGGTCCTCCCGTGAGAGATCAAGACCTTTGAGAGCTTCGGAAAGGACGATCCGTTCAGGAGATACGGATATTGTCCTTCCGTGCAGTTTCCGTTTTCCGCTTACGGTGAGGTTCCGGACAAGGAGGGGGGCGCCAAAAAGGAGTGTGTCGTAATCCTGTGAGACCACGTAGCGTGCATCGCCCCGGCTGACCATGGCAGCCGCCTGGGCCTCCCCTTCACTCGGGGCTTTCACCACAGGCAGGCCGAGAAGGCCGATCAGGGTCTTTGCGGTACTTATCACTTCATCGTCCACTTTTGATGCCGAGCGGGCCTGCTTGTATGCCTCGGAAATCTCTCCCCGGATCAGCGCCTCTTCCCACCGGGCTCTTGCCTGTTCCCTGACCTGGCGCCTCTGTTCGATGGTCGCCTGCTTGAAAGGGGGGGGTGTTCCATCAAAGACATAGACCGGCCTGATTCCTTTCTCGATGAAGCTGGTGGTCCGGAACAGGATTCCCGAGAGGTGGGAGGTGACCCTTCCCCTCTGGTCCATAAGCGGGGTCCCGTCCGGCTGCCGGATGATACTCAAAAACTGGTAGAGTGCATTATGGGCATCGACAGCGGCAATCCCGGTCAGGGCTTCCCAGGGGACCGGGGTCCTGTACTCAGCAATTATGTCCCGTAAGGCAACTCCCATGCGATACTCAGGCTCCCGGGTTGTCCCCTATCGGTAGACCCGTTTTGCAACCTCGGTCACGATACCCTCGATCCTCCCGATACTGCTCTCGTACCGCTGGGCCATTTTTGCCGAGATCTCCTCGAGGCTGACCCGGATCATGCGCTCGCGGTTCGTGATATTCAGTTCGATTGTGCGGAGTTTGTGATGGATGATCAGGAAGAGCCCGGCAATTGAGAGGACAATCATCAGACCATATACGAGCAATGGCAGTGACGCCCGGAGGGTGACAAGGAACAGATACGTCGATGCACAGAGTATGATAATGAGTATTATATCCCCCAGATACTCACGTATATCCATGCTATTCCTTGATGAAGACCGGGTAATTAACTTACCTGAGTATGCCGGGGTCTTATAATGGAACAGTCCCGGTTCCTCCCTCTCATCACGATTCCGGCGATGCTTGTCATTGTTGAGCTT
>JAJRBV010000120.1 GCA_028679275.1 Methanoregulaceae archaeon | reverse complement strand
AGAGACACCGGGATCCTCAATGCATCCGTAACTCAGGAGAGCGGTCATGAGCAGCACAGAGAGGACGAGATATCGTTTCATTCCCGTGGTGGAGATATATTCTGGATCCTTCATAAAGAATCAGGGAATGATGAGGGATCATATCAAGGAATGATCCCTTAGGGTGAGAGTTAAACCTGAATAGTTCACATTATTCTGGGACAAGCCGGAAGGGGATGCGTTGTGCAGAAGGTTTACGTGATCGGGCACCGCCAGCCTGATACTGACAGCATCGGGAGCGTGCTCGGGTATACCGAGCTTCTCAATTCCCGGGAACCGGGACGGTATATTGGCTCGTATTCCGGTGACCTGAATGCCGAGACGAGATTTGCCCTCGGCTATTTTGGCATCGCCGCACCGCTCGAAATTTCCAGCGTTGAGCCAAACGTCGGGGACATCCCGTTCTTTTATACCCAGAAAGCCCCTGCAGATATGCCGACCATTGATGTTGCGGCAATGATGGATGAGTATGAGATCAGGAATATCCCGATCATTGACGGTGAAGGGAAGTTCCTTGGACTCGTCAGCGAGCATGGGCTCGCAAAAGCATATGTGACGCCCCGCCGGGAGGCACAGCTCTCCATCGGCCCGATAGCGCTTTCCACGCTTGCCCGGATCCTTGACGCCCGCATCTGTACTGCAGGAAGGGGGGAGATCTGCGGGAAGGTGGAGATCGTGATCGATGCCCTCCATGTCGCCCTGTCACGGCTGACCAGGGATGACATCGCGGTGGTGGGTGACAACGAACCGGCCCAGCTTGCCCTCATCTCATCCGGAATCTCTGCACTCGTGATTGCAGAAGGAGCCCCGGTAGGGAGCCGGACGCTCGAGGCTGCGGTGGCAAAAGGGGTCTCCATCCTGGCAAGTCCGCTCGATGCTTTTTCCGTGGGGAGAATGGTGCACCTCTCCCTTCCGGCAGGATCGGTCCTTGCGACCGATGTCCCGGTCCTCCGGCTCGAGGATACCCTCACGTATGCAAAGAAAATGGTCACCGATTCAAAGTACCGGACTGCCTGCGTGGTCGATTCTGACGGGACCCTCCTTGGAACGATCTCAAGAAACACCCTCCTTGGAGCGATTCAAAAGCAGGTGATCCTGCTTGACCACAACGAGCACGGGCAGGCGGTTGACGGGATCGAATCTGCAGAGATTCTCGAGGTGATCGACCACCACAGGCTCGGGGTGATCACAACCCTGAAACCGGTACGGTTCCAGAACGAGCCGGTCGGATCCACCTCCACGATCATCACGACAAAGTTTATTGAGGCGGGGAAGAACCCAAGCCTCCCGGCAGCAGGGATGCTTCTTGCCGGCATCCTCTCTGATACCCTCGTGCTGAAGATGTCGACGACCACCCCTGCCGATGAAAAAGCAGTCGGATACCTTGCAGGGATTACCGGGCTTGACCCGATTGCGTTTGGCACCGAGCTGATCCAGAAGGGGATGGATCTTGATCATACCCCCCTTCCCGGGATCCTTGCCCGTGACACGAAGAGGTATTCCCTCTTTGGCAGGGAAGTCGTCATATCGCAGGTGATGATGGCCTCGGACACGTTCCTCAAGGGCCTCGATGAAGAGATTGCCAATGTGCTTGAACGGCTCCGGAAAGAGGACGCTGCCGACCTCTATCTCGTTCTGTTTACCAATGTCATCCGGAATCACAGCCACCTGTTTGCGGCCGGCGATCACCTGGTAATCTCTGCGCTCGATTATGAGAAGCAGCCGGTGCTCCTTCCGGGTGTCATGTCCCGGAAAAAGGATTTCCTTCCGGAATTCGGGCAGAAATTACGGGACCTGTAGGGACGCTATCCGGACCCTGCAGGAGAAAAGGTCTGTTTTTCGTCACCGGAATAAAAAAAATATTCCTTATTCCTCGAGGTGTTCATCCTCGTCCGCAACAATTTTCAGTTCCCAGTCATCCTCATCAAATGCAATCTCTCCTGCCCCCTCACAGACCGGGCACTCCACTTTTTCCGGGACACTGTTACAGGCATCGTGTTGCGGCTGCTCTCTTTCGTCACCCGCCTCATCTTCCATCGGGAGGTGGAAGTAGCGTTTCGTGGCATGTGACTTGAGCGCCTGGCAGATCTTATACTGTTCATTCGTGACTTCGCCGGTTCCGTTACAGCTGCGACATCGGAGGATGATCATGTTCCTGATGAGCTTTTTCTCAATACTCGCATATAAGGTGATCAGAATTCGATCCTATACCCGGGATAAGGACCCTGAATTATTGGTATCCTGTCACCTGATTCGGAGCAGGATCACCTCATCCGGGATATAATTATGCGGGATTCGTCCCCTGTGTTGCCTTTCATATCCCTTAAAAAGGGTGCCGGCTCCCGTCAGGGAAAAATCCGGATCAGGGAAAAATGATTATTTTTTCCCTTCGGCCTTTGCATGGGCTACAGCCCGGGCGATCCAGATAGTGACGATGACAGCGATGATGGTGACAATAATTGCATAACTCATTTGTGCGGCAAGACTGTCAGCGGTTCCGAATACCTGTTTGAAAAGAGCCTGAATTGCCCCGTTCCATGCCAGTGCAGCGACCAGACCAAAAGCAGCGGTCAGTAGGGCGGCAATCTGGGTCAGTACTTCATCTTTCAGTGCCATGTAATTTTCACCGGATAACGATATCGCAGGGGCAATAATAAACCTATCACCCCAATCAGCCGCCATTTCCAACCTGCGAAAAAGTAAAATTGTTCAGGGAATCAGACGAGCCGGGATCCTCCCCTGTTCTGCGGTGAATGCGCAGATATTTAACCGATGAAATGATACCAATATGGTCAGATCACCTCGTGATCCAGGTCCCGGTAGGGTAGTGGACATCCTAGAAGCCTGCGGAGCTTTTGACC
>JAJRBV010000093.1 GCA_028679275.1 Methanoregulaceae archaeon | reverse complement strand
TTGTCCCTTTGAGGGGAAGAAACCCGCCGGTTTTACCCGATCTCCCGGGCAACCCCGGAATACCTTGCAGCCTCGCTTACCGCAGTTGCAACCACCTTCACCACGGTTTTATCGAGAACTGGGGGCAGGATATGATCTTTTGCCGGTTTCTTCACGTAATCTGCAAGCGCATGGGCAGCGGCAACCTTCATCTCGTCATTGATCTTCCTGGCATGGGCGTCAAGAGCCCCCCGGAACACCCCCGGGAATGCGAGTGCATTGTTGATCTGGTTGGGATAATCGGAACGCCCGGTTCCGATGATGGACGCACCACCCGCCTTCGCCAGTTCGGGCATGATCTCAGGGACAGGGTTTGCCATGGCAAAGACGATCGGGTTATCATTCATCGTCCGGATCATATCCCCGTTCACAAGGTGGGGAGCTGATACGCCGACGAAGACATCGGCGCCTTCCAGCGCTTCTGCAAGTCCCCCGGTCCTGCCCGCATGGTTGGTCTCATCAGCAAGGATGAACTTGTACTTGTTTGCATAGAGCCCTTTCCGGTTCCGATGGATGATCCCCTGGGTATCGCAAACGATGATATCCCGGACCCGCTGGCAGACGTCCGGGCTGTACCCGATGCATCTGAGCAGGCGGACGATCGCATAACCTGCAGCCCCTGCCCCGCTGACCACGATATTCAGGTCTTCAAATTCCTTTCCTGTCACCCGGCAGGAGTTCAGGAGTGCTGCAAGAACGGTGATGGCCGTGCCATGCTGATCATCATGCATGACCGGAATTCCGATGTCCTGGAGGGCTTCCTCCACCTCGAAACATTTCGGGGCGGCAATATCTTCCAGGTTAATTCCCCCGAACACGGGAGCGATGTTCCGTACCTCATCGATAAAATCGGTGTGATAGCTCTCAAAGCAGATGGGAAATGCATCGATGCCGGCAAATTTCTTGAATAGGAGCGCTTTTCCCTCCATGACGGGGATTGCGGCATACCCCCCGATGTTTCCCAGTCCGAGGACGGCAGAACCATCGGTCACAATTGCAACGGTATTGGCTTTTATTGTGTAGCGGTAGGCAAGGTCCCTGTCTTTTGCTATCGCCCGGCAAACCTCTGCAACCCCTGGGGTATAAGCCCGGGCAAGGTCCCTTCTTGTCTCAAGCGGGACTTTGGGATGCACCTCTATCTTTCCATGGTTCCTGGCATGGAGGTCGAGTGCCTCCTGATACAATGCGCTTTTCTCCCCGTCATCATCCATAAGTTCACCACCAATGTTCAGGAATACCTATGAGTGCATCAGAGCCGGGAGAATAAATATCCTGCCGGTCAGCTCCCTGCAGATAGCATGGTTTTTTCAGGAGGAATGCCCCAGAATAATCCCATCCAGAATGATTCCAGTCAACAAATCCCTTCTCGTTATCTCACTCATCGTGGCAACCTGTCTTTTTGCCGGATGCAGCATGCAGAAAGAATTCTCTCCCGGTTCTGACAACGTGTCAGATAATCCAGTCAGGGCTACGGTTGTCGAAACCATCGATGGCGATACCCTGCACCTCTCCTTCCCGGACGGGAGGAGAGAAACCCTGCGTATCCTTGGTATCGACGCCCCGGAAGTTACCCCTGAAAGGAATGATCCCGGTAAATTCAATGAGGTCGCGGATAAGGAGATCCTCTCCCTCTGGGGTGAAGAAGCCGCATCATACACGAAAAGGAAGCTAAACGGGCAGCAGGTCACGATCATATACGACCGTGACGCAGGCACCCGGGATGTATATGGACGGATGCTCGCCACCATCATCACTCCTGACGGCACCGATCACGGTGAAGATCTGATCCGGAAGGGACTCGCCCGCGTCTACATGCAGGAAACGTTCTCCCGGAAAGATCACTATCTCGCAGTCCAGAAGGAGGCCATTACCACCCGCACGGGTATCTGGAGCGGCCGGGAACCGGTTCAGGGTATGTGCAGGGAGATAGTGATTTCAACAGTACATTATGATGCCGCTGGCGATGACAGGGAGAACCTGAACGATGAGTACATCACGATCCGCAACAGAGGCCCCACAACGGCAGACCTCACGGGGTGGCAGATCAGGGATTCAGACGGGTTTGTCTACATTCTTCCCGCAGTCAGCCTTCCATCAGGGAAAACCATGAACCTCTATACCGGGAACGGGACATCTTCTCAGGGTTCGCTCTCCATGGGTTCTCCTGTCCCTGTTCTTAACAATGATGGTGATACTGTAAATCTCATCGATGGGACAGGAAACCATGTATCCTCCTTTTCATGGGGCTGATCCCCGGGGGAGTGGGTAAGGGCGGGGCCCATAGCATTTAGGCGGACCCTGCTTGCACGGGTCTTCCCCCCCTTTCCGGGGATTTATACCTGAAAGCCGAACAGGGCCACTTCCGTCTTGGAAGAATCACTCCCGTGCCTGCCCAAAGGCAAAGGCGATCTCTTCCCAGGCTTTCCAAAGCAGCCTCCTGTAGTACCCGTGGTCGAAGCGCCTTGCAACCCAGTCCAGCTCAACGGACCAGGTCCGGGCATCGGTCACCACGTACCCAATCTCCATACCGGGTTCAACTCCGATTCCGGCAGCTCTGCATGCCGCAACGGCCGATGCTTCGGGGCACCTGTGCGAGTAGGTGAGGCGGCTTACCTGCCTGCGGATGGCCATGGATGAGGGGGGAGCATCAGGGAGTCCGGATTCTGCCTCCCGGTATATCCCCCGGGTCCGCTCTTCAAGTCCCTCCAGCTCTGTACGGGACCCTGCTTTACTCATCACCGAAAGAATCGACTCCTGCATCGTCCTGATGTAG
>JAJRBV010000079.1 GCA_028679275.1 Methanoregulaceae archaeon | reverse complement strand
GGGTAGAGGACATCCTCCTGGGCTTCGGACCCAGGGACGCGGGTTCAATTCCCGCTGGGTCCGCTTTATCGGTCGAAAATCCTTGGCATCTGAGTTATGCTCTTCAAATATTCAATGGGTTCCAGGCTAAAAGCTTAATACAATAAGACAGAACGCGGGGGTCGAGGTACCCCTGAATGCCTTGAAAAACCGGATTCCCCATCCCCGGCTACCTGTCTCATAAAAAATCCGGGAATTTTTCAGGAGAGTTATTTCAGAGACCCCCGCGCCTTCCATGCGAATGGCCCCCACTCCTCCTCCGGAAGACAAGAACGGCTCCGATAACGGCAATCACCCCGATCCCTGCAATCCCCAGGAGCATCCAGTTGAAATTCCGTTTCATCGGTATTTCAAGGGACCTTGTCGTGTTCGAAGAACTGATCTCCTGTTCGATTGTCACTTCATGATAGCCATCCTTCTCTGCCGTGATGGTATAGGGCATGTCCACCCGGAGAAGAACCGGGAGCGTCCCCCTGTCACTGGTGAACCCTGCCTCCTCTCCGTTCAGGCTGATCTTCACACCGGGAACCGGGCTTGCAGATCCTTCAACCGTCCTTATGGTGATATTCTCCTTCCGATACAGGAGCTCAGTGACGACATCTTCTCCCTGAATTGCCACGACAAGAGGCTGCCTTGCCGGAATATATCCGGGATGCTGCACCTCCAGGATATACCGGCCTGCGGTAAGATTTGTGAGGACAGCCCGCCCGTAACGGCCGGTCGTTCCTGCGGTGACGTTATCGACAAGGATAAAAGCACCTTCAACCGGATCATTCTCCTCGTTATAGACCGATACGAAGATGGTGAAAGGGGCTTTTGTGACAGGGATGGTGAGGAATGCCGTGTCACTCTCCACTATCTGGCGTCCGTTATAATCCTCGTATCCCTCCATCACGACCCTGATCAGGTACACCTTCCCTCTTGGCATCGGGAGAGTAATCACCCCTTTTGGATCCGTGATTCCCCGTTCAATCCCTTCGACAAACACCCGGGCTCCGGACAGAGGATTGCCGGTATCTCCGTCTTTTACCACGATCGAGAACCGGTCATCCCGGAAGAGCATTACCTGCACATCTTTTCCGGTAATTCCAATGTCAACCGCCATACTGGCAGGCTGATAATGCTCGGCATCAGTCTCGATACGGTAGGACTTCCTTGCCTGGACTACAAATCCGGCAGTCCCGTTTGAATCCGATACAACAGTACCATCCGACCCGTCACCTTCGAGCGTTACACTTACGCCGGGAACAGGATCCATGGTATCTGCATCGTACAGATGAACTGAAAGGGCAATTTTTGCCTTCTGTAACTCAACGAGGATCTGGGTGGTATTTTCACCTATGTCACCCTCCCAGGGATCATACCCGAATTTCTCTACTTTGAGGGGTATCACTCCAGTTCCCGGGGAGAAAACCTCAATGGTACCCGAATCATCGGTCTTCCCGATAAGGGTATTATTGGCATACACAAGAGCCCCCGCGAGGGGGGTGATATTCTCCTCTTTTTCAAAGACCTGTACAGTCACCGCTGCGCCGCAGGCGATCCCTGTAACGATAAGCACAAAGAAGATGGCAATGAAGAGATTAACTCCGCATCTCTGCATAGTCTGATATCGGTGGTTATCTGCTATAAACTATGATTGTCTATGGAAGCCAAAGATTGAAAAAGGACGGGAGAAAGGGTAAAGAATCCCCCCTTTCACTCCCATGTTGATTCGTGCGGAACACGGTCAAGGAGCATCCCTTCTACGAGCACTGGCATCAGCCGGCGTCCTTCCTCCAACGCCTTCTGGAGCCGCCAGGTCCGCTCGGCGTAAATGGTAAAGATGGGTTCTCCTTTCTCGACGCGGTTTCCCTTTTTTGCATGGAGCAGGATTCCTGCGCCGTGATCATGGGGTGCCCCGGCAGATCGTGCAAGGCTGATGAGCGACTGGTTGTTCATCTCGATCACATAGCCATCTGATGGTGCATTTACCACAAACTCGTACTTCCCGGGGATAATATCATCAGCCCTGACGTTCGGATCACCACCCTGAATGGCAATGATCTCTTTGAATTTTTTCAGGGCGTCCCCGCTTTTAATGATATCAAGCGCCATCCTGCTCCCCATCCCGCGGGCAGCCTTGCCGGACATCTCAAGGGCAATTCCTGCAATGGCGATACTTTTCTGGAGGAGGGATCCAGGCTCATCACCGCCTTCGAGGATACGGAGCGCTTCGCTCACCTCAAGGTTCGGACCGATACTCCTTCCGACCGGAGAATCCCCGTATGTCAGGGCACATTCGACACGCATGTTCAGCCGCTCACCGATATCAATGAATTCACGTGCAAGTTTCCGGCCTTCCTGAACATTCGGGACTTTTGCATGTTCACCTATGGGGATATCGATCACAACCAGATCGGCACCAACAGCAAATTTTTTGGCCATCACACTGGCGAGCATCTGGCCACGGGCATCGATCCGGAACGGGTATTCCTGGATGATGATGTGATCATCAGCCGGTGCAATATTGGTAGCCCCCCCCCACACAATCGCCCCTCCCACCTTCAGGGTCATACTCTGGACTTCAGCGGCTGAGAACTCTACCGGGGCAAGAACCTCCATCAGGTCGGCAGTCCCCCCTGCTCCGGTGATTGCCCGTGAACTGGTCTTTGGGATCTTCAGGCCACTTGCGGCAATGACAGGGACGACAAGAAGGGAAATTTTGTTTCCGGGAACCCCCCCTATGGAATGCTTATCGACAATCGGATGGGTATGGAACGTGAGACGTTCTCCGGTGTCGACCATGGCACGGGTGAGGTGTTCCACTTCGTCCATATCCATGGAGTTGATATAACAGGCGGTTATGTAAGCGGTGAGTTCGGCAGGGGTCAGATCTTCGTTTACTACGTCCTTGATGATCTCGTAGGTCTCCTCCTTTGTGAGGCGCACCCCATCCATCTTTTTCCTGATATACTGGAGGGATGCTGGCCGTTCTGCAATCCTGACTTCAACCGATGCTCCCTCTTCAACACCCAGCTTCTCATTGGTAACCCGGTAGATACCTACAACGCCTTCGGGAATTAACGAGGTGGTGGTATCGACAAACGCTGCGAGGGAGATCCCGGTCTTCTGGTTGAGAATCTGGACACGGTCACCTGCAAGGACACCAATGCCCCGGGCATCCCCGATATTTAAAAGGACTTCCCTTGTTCCGATATCGATCAGTTTTACGTTAAGCTTCATGGTACTGCAGTTCCTGGATTCCTGTCATCCCGCTCTCCTTGAAGGAACATCTGGTTGTTCAGCGGGCGCTATTATCATCTGGGGGATGCCCCTATATGCTCTTTTTTATCACGAATCCGGTCTTCGACATTTACTCCCGGACTCTCAGGAATACGGTGTACGATAACCCTTTGTTCAGACAGTGCTGAATCCTGGCTGATACCTCAATCCCGGAACCCTGATAGGGAGAGTAAAGTGCCAAGTATCAGAAGTAACGGTGTAAAAAAAGGGGATTTTTGTGTTTAGTGCTTGCGCACGATGAGGAATGCCACTGCTCCAAGCCCGATCA
>JAJRBV010000067.1 GCA_028679275.1 Methanoregulaceae archaeon | reverse complement strand
GGGAATACAGGATGACCTGACATTCTTCCGCGTCCTCACCACCGGACCCCTGGTCATCCCGGCTGCCTCAGCGGCATCCACACGGGCTCTTCCGACTCCTGCACACTCCCCCCCGGGATCAAGGATGAATACTTCGTCTCCCACCCTGACAGATGGATGGATTCTGACAAGCCCGGGGGCGAGGACACTGGCGCCCTCATCGCGTATTGATGCGAGAGCTCCGGGATCCACGATTACATAACGAAGGGAGGGGTGGAGATACAGGGCGGCCGCGGGTCGTGGCAGAGGCTCCCAGCGCTTTTCACCCGGGATGTAGCGAACCGCTCCCACTACCGCGCCCCCCATCACGATCTCTTCCATCCTGTCAGTATCCGGGACCTTGTTCAGGATCGCAATGTGACCGGGAGGGATGAGGGGAGCCCCGAAATGAGAAGTAAAGATACGGTTAATCAGGGATACATCCACGGAAAAAGCAGGCCTGATGTCACCCGGCGGAGTTACCTGGACCTTTCGTGTCCCGGAACCACAGTTACAGGTTCCTGAAAGTACCGGGACATGGCAGGAATCGCACCAATGAAGGTGCATCTTTCCTAAAAACGAAGGGCGCATCTCCATAAATGTGGGCTCTTTTTGGTCTAAAATATAGTGCTCCCTTCATTTCCGGACCATGTCCGGATACTGCGCGTGCATGTCCCGGATTTTTATGTGAAAATTTTACATTATTAATAGTTAAGGATTCAATAAACAAAATTTAAATGCCTCTGTCATTGACCTTTCTAATCATCTCGATCTTTATGAGTGTGTGATGGCTATGCAGACCGACGATTTCTTTCCAGGCAGAATCAGCCTGAGGATAGGGTGAAACCGTGATCGCCTTTTTCCTTACATTTTTCCTCTCCCTTTTTGTCTATCTCATCCTGACCGCAGGGAGCGGAAATGTGGGGCTCTGGTCAGTTTCTGAACTCACCGCGGGAGTCGCTTTGAGCCTTGTGACTGCGGCGATCGCCCGGAAGTTTCTCTGCCGGGCTGGAAATTACCGGATGGCAAATCCCCTGCGTTTCCTGCTGATTCCGGTATATGTGATCGGGCCTTTCTTCCTCGAGGTTATCAAGGCAAACCTCGATGTTGCCTACAGGGTGATCACCATGCGTATCCGGCCTGGGATTATCAGGGTCTCTTCAGAGCTGAAAACTGACCTTGGGATCTTCATGCTTGCAAACTCCATCACCCTCACACCAGGAACGATCACGGTCGACATTGATGAGAAGACCCATGACCTGTTTATCCACAACATTAACGTTGGAACCGGTGACGAGCAGAAACTGGTCCTGCGGGATCATGAGCTCTTCTCGATCGCTGATCTCCCGGCCTGGATAAGGAGGATTGCAGAATGATCGATCCCTGGTACCCGGCAGTGCTGATACTGATCATCCTCATCTGTCTCTGTTTTATCCGCCTTATCCTCGGTCCCACTCCTGCAGACCGTGTGGTGGCAGTTGACACGGTCAATACCCTGACGGTCGCTTCAATGGTTCTCCTGGGGCTCATCTATCAGGAGGTCATATTCATTGATGTCGCAATTGTTTATGCCCTCCTTTCATTCGTGAGTACCCTTTATATCGCGAAATATATAGGGGGGGAACTCTGATGATAGCCGAATGGATTATCGTTGCATTCCTTGCAATCGGGGTCATTTTTAATGCACTCGGTGTAATCGGGCTTTTAAGGTTTCCGGATCTCTACACGAGAATGCATGCCACAACGAAGGCAACAACCTTCGGATCGGTGTTTACGACGCTCGCTGTCATAGTATATGCTGTCTCTCTTTATTTCAGCACTATCGAACCCCAGTTTATTGTTCTCGGAATTCACGCGCTGATTGCCGCGCTTGCCCTTGCATTCACCAATGCGGTCGGTTCTCATGCGATTGCCAGAGCGGCACACCGGAGCGGGATCCTGCCGGTTCCGGCTGTTGTCGACCGTCTGAAGGAGGCAGGACGATGATCGAAACTATTATCCATGTGCTGGTAATCGCAGGCCTGGTCGTCTCTGCAATCCTGGTGTTTTATTTCAGGGATCTGCTTGCAGCTGCTCTTGCTTCAGGACTCTTCAGTTTCCTCATCTCGCTTGAATTTTACATCTTGCAGGCTCCTGATGTTGCAGTATCTCAGGCGGGTATCGGGGCAGGGCTCACCACCGCTATATTCATCCTGGCCATACGCTCGACCAAACGTTACGAGGAGGATGTATAATGAGAAAGTCACTCTCGATCATTGTAATTATCCTGTTCGGGATATTTCTCTCATTGATCGCAATCGATCTCACGTTTGGAGTGCCTGATAATACCGGAATGGACGATTACTTCATACAGAATGGCCAGGAGCAGATCGCAACAAACAACATCGTGACCACCGTCGTCTTTGATTATCGTGGCTTTGACACGCTCGGCGAATCCACTGTGCTTTTCACGGCTGTCATTGGCGTGGCGCTGATGTACAGGAAATTAATAAAGGGTGATGCCGATGAGAATGAGTAAGATCGTCCGTTTCTCAGCGGACATGCTGTTTGGGGCTATCCTGATCTTTGGGTTCTATATCATCATGCACGGTCATCTCACCCCGGGAGGAGGGTTCCAGGGTGGCGCCGTAGTTGCAACCGGCGCAGCCCTTGTCATCGTTGCTTACTCATACGAAGAGGTGCTCGGTATGATCAAAAAAGCCGGGCTGATGCTCCAGGAGTCTGCGGGGCTCGTGATGTTTGCCGGTGTAGCCCTGATTGCCATCGGGCTTGGGACCACGTTCTTCTTCAACTTCCTTGCCAACAGCGGATCGCTCTTCGGAATGTCCGTTCCATATGGGCCAAATTCGGGTGAGCTGAACACTGCCGGTGTGCTTCCCCTGATGAACATCGCTGTGGGAATCGAGGTCTGGGGTGGCCTTGCGATTGTCATCCTCTATATGCTCTCGGGAATCAGCAAGGCTGAGGAGGTCTGATCATGTTCTGGAACCTTCCTTATGTTGCCGTGGTGCTCCTGACCGTGATAGGGCTTGCCACCATCCTCCTTAAACGGAATCTCATAAAGATATTTCTCGGAGTAAGCATTCTAACCTCAGCAGTTAACC
>JAJRBV010000004.1 GCA_028679275.1 Methanoregulaceae archaeon | reverse complement strand
ACTTGAAGTAGTGTTTCCCTTTCGAGAGACCCCCCAGCAGGTAGTGGACGATCCTGTGCTGGGTTTCATTGTATTTGTCTCGGATTGTTCCCGATGGCATGTTGGTAGTCACCTCAGCAGTGTGAGATCTAGTTGTCATGAGATAGTATATATACCTACCCATCTCTTATGGCAAGGACAAAGCATTTAAATAGGCCCTTTTCCTGTTTTAGCCTGTTTAACTGCGAAATTATTCGCACTTACCAAAAGGTTATACCAGCAAACCCGGGAGTTCATCCGGACCGGTCTTTTCCGGCTGCAGCAGGACCAGGATTATTCAGAACAGGGTATAAGAAGGGAGGGTATCAGAGGCCTGCAGGCACTTTTGAGATCTTCTCGATCAGCCCTTCCAGTACCTTCTCCCGCATCCCTTCCACGAACTTGATGCTCCCTACCACCAGGTGTCCTCCTCCGCTGATGCCGCCGCCCGGTATCTCGTCCCTGAGCTCCCGGACCATCTTTGGGATATTCATCATCACCCCTTTCGAACGGAGGACCGCAAAGTCCGGCCCAAAACCGATGGTGACCACAGGGGACCCTGCATAGGTCTGGCAGAGACGGTCATGCACCTCACCCGAGGTCTTCCCGGGTGGTGGGAAAGTGAACTTGTGGGCATGGATCTCGACATCGATCTGGAAGAGCTCGGCCCCGTTAGGCAGGGTCTGGTGCCTGACATGGGGCATACAGGCATTCATCTGGTCCGCAATCAGGGCGTTTGCCCCCTCCACGAGGAGCGGGATCAGCTTTTTATGGCGGTCTGTTGCTCCCGAGAGGTTCAGGATGTCCTTGATGATCTCCCGGCCGTCGTTGAATCTGAGCCAGAACTGCTCGTAGTCGAGAGACAGGGCAATGTCCTTGCAGTCCTGCTCGGTATACTCATCCCTGACGAGATCGTAATAACGCCCCCGCTCCATTGCTTCGCTCCTGTCCCCCGCCCCTGCAATGGAGGGAAGGTGCCTGATATTCTCCCCCACCGCGGGATTGATGAGCCGTGCAACCTCTGTCCCGAGCATCCCCGCTGTTATCCCGAAATCCCCGCCAACATGGTAGGGGTTGACATGGCCGGCCAGGTACTGGTCCACGATCTCATCGGGGTGGTGATGGTCCACGACGACGATCGGCAGCTGGTAGACCTGTGCCATACGGAGCGATGGCAGATCCTCTTCCGTCGACCCGTTATCGGTAAGGAGGATGAGGGGGAGCTTCTGCCCGAACCGGACATGATCCTTCAGGGCAAAGTCGAGGTCCCGGGTGATATCCTCGATTTCGTAAAAGGGTGCTTTTGACGGGGCCCGCTTGAAGAGATAGTAATCGGAATCAAAATCGCCGCCTGATTCACGGATCAGGGCAGTGACCGCCTGTTCGATCGCTACTGCCGAACAGATCCCGTCCGCATCGGCATGGTGCCTCAGGATGATGGGCTGGGCTGAAAAGACCGCCTTCCTGATCACCTTCGCAACCGTCCTCATCGCGGGACGGAGCTTTTCAAGAACATCGCTCCTGATCAGGAGCGGGATGTCGGGGGGTTCCGAACGCTGGTCCAGTGCCTTTTCTATCCGTTCGCGGACCTTCTCACCCTCTTCTCCCGTAAGGATGACGAGCGAGCTGACCTCGATCTGGATCTGGTTGTTCCGGAGCATCACTTCCCCGGTGATCCTGACCACGTCCTCGAGCTCTGCTTCGGGGTATGCCCTCACCCCGGCTTCCACGAAGGCAGCTGCATTCTCGGTGCCGGACTCATCCACGACGGTGAAGATGGTAGGGCCGCTGGTCTGCTTGATCTGGGCGATCTCCCCCTCGATGCTTACCGTTCTTCCTACCTTGTTGCCCAGCTCTGCGAGCCTTACTGCGGTGGACTTCTTCTCCACCATCTCAACCGTGTAGACAGGATAGGTCACTTCCTCGAGATCGATATTGCCATTGCTCCGTATCGTCTTAACCCTGACAAGAATCGTCTCGCGTTCCTTGTGCTGGGTCCTGATATTGCTTTTATGACACAGGCCCTTCACCCTGTCATTCAACTGGACAAAGGTGCCGAAATTTGCGAATCCCTGCACGCGGCCGATATAGACCTTTCCCTCTTCAACATCTCCGAGGTCGCAGCCGGGACCCATGCGATATACTGTCACGTCATCTGGATCTTGCATACTTTCACCGGTATGGATATGATTGGTGCGGTTGCCAAAGTTTACAGGTAAACATTCGATGGTACTTCTTATCATTGTATGGAATGATCCCGCTTGAAGGATCAGTCATCATCCCGGAATGGCAGTTCCAGAAGCTCCAGGTCAGACGGGGCGATCACGGTCCCGGAAAATTCCCTTGTCGCATCCCTGATGTGTCCCGCAGTCGATGGATACCGGGAGCTGATATGGATAAGGGCCAGGATCCGGGCCTTCAGAACCCGGGCAGCCTCTCCCGCCTCTCCCGCTGTTGCATGGAAGACCTCTGCCGCCCGGTCCCGGCACTCGTCATCGTATGTTGCATCATGGATAAGAAGATCGGGGGAGGTGGTGATCTCCGCGATGCGGTGGTGGACAGGCCGGGTATCCCCGGTGTATACGATCGTCCGCCCTGGTCGTGGCGGCCCCATCACGTCTTCCGGGCTGACATGGACGGAGACGCCTTCCTTTGTGGTACAGACCGTCTCTCCACGCTGGATACGGCCGAAAAGAGGGCCGGGGGGGACCCCGAGCGTTATGGCACGCTCCCTGTTAAACCTCCCCGGGCGTGGATCTTCTGCAAGGACGTAGCCGATGCTCTCCATGCCATGATCGGTCGCAAATGCCCTGACCGTGTACCCATTGAACCGTATCTCGGATCCATGCCCCATCTGGACGGACGAGAGGGGGAACCTGACACTGAAACGGGAGAGAGCCCGGATTGCAGAGACCGCCTCATGCACCCATGCCGGCCCGTAGATCGGGAGCGGATCCTTTCTCCCCATGAACGAGAGCGTCTGCACGAGTCCCGCGATGCCGAGGAAATGGTCGGCATGCCAGTGGGTTACGAAGATGGCATCGACAAGGAATCCTGTCCGGGAGCGCATCATCTGCTGCTGGGTCCCTTCACCGCAATCGAAGAGGAGGGTATCAGATCCTCTCCTGACCATGATACAGGGGGGATTTCGCATCGGGGTCGGAAGCGCTCCTGCTGTTCCGAGGAAATATACCTGGAGGGTCTCCCCGCTCATGGCTGCCAGCTCCTCACGGTCGGAAGGCTCGCCTTTCCCTCTTCAAGGGACCGCCCCTCCACAACAACAATCCCGGTATAGTCCCGGGCAATGCTCTTCCCGACGAGATCCCAGTCGATTGTACCGGCACCTAAGGCGAGGTGTTCATCGGAGATTCCATGGTTGTCATGGACATGGAGATGGGATGCTTCTGCGAGGTAGGGGAGGAACTCCTGCACTTTTCCTACGGTATTTGCATGGCCGATATCGATCGTGATGCCAATCCCGTCGATCCCTTCCACCATTCCCGTGAGTTCCTCGGGCATCCGGCAGAGGAACTCCCGGATCCCGATCATATTCTCGAGACATGCCAGCACGCAATGATCGGTTGCCACGGTGCCAATCTCGGCAAGCGCTTCCTTCTGCTGCTGCCAGGCCCGGTCAGGCATAATTTTTCCGACCGGAGAGAGGTAGCCGGGATGGATGGTCACCCGGTCTGTCCAGTCCGATGCGTGCCTGATGCAGGTGCAGACCTGGCGGACCGACTCACGCCAGATCGGGTAGTTGAGCGTGGCAAGGTTAAGGTCCGCGTAAGGGGCATGCACACTGATTCCCAGGCTGAGTGACCCGATAGTGTCAGCGATGCGGGCAACATTATCAGGGTTGTCGAGCCGGTACCTGCCATCAGCAACGATCTCCCAGCCCTCGTATCCCGTCTCCTCGATCCCTGATACCCAGTGGATATCATCCCAGACTTTGGACGATGAGGAGAAATACGGCTTTATGCGCATGGTTCCTCCATGATCTCTTCGAGCAGCTGCCGCGCCTTCTGCTCAAACTCCTTCATACTCCACTCGTTCATGATAAGGTGGTCGGCCTGGGCAAGGGCCCGCCCGAGCCCCCATGAGATCTCCCGGGAATCCCGGTTGGTGAGATCAGCGGCATCATGCACATCGTCCGCCCTTCCCCTCATGGTAAGCCGGGAGAGCCGGATGGCAAACGGTGCATCCACACCGATAAGGACAAACCCGGGGAACCGGTCGCGGAATACGTCAACCTCTGCATCACCCCGGATCCCGTCCACAAGGACCACCGCTGCATTCAGTGATTCGATTGCAGGAAGAGCGCGTTCTGCTATGGCGGCCATGCCCCCTTCCTTACGGAGTGCGTTTGCCACGCTCCCGAGGTTCTCGTCCGTCACCGGGAGCCCGGCAGCGCGAACAGCGTCCCGGATCACGTCCCCCATCACCACGACCGGGATGCCCATCCCGGCAGCGATGCGCGAGAACTCCCCCTTACCGCTGGCAGGTAATCCCACGATTCCGATCACTTTCATATACCACCTCCCCGCACTCAGTCGTCCGTATCTTTATGGTCCGGCCCAGTTTCGTGATCCTGGCCCCGATCTTTGCAAGCTCATCATACGAGAGCGGGGGCCGGTCTCCCCGGATTTCAGACTCGGAACTATAGGGTTTTCCATTCACCTTCGGGGAGAGTTCCCATTCCTTCCAGAACCTCTTTTTAATTCCCTGCTGGAGGACGATATTCACCCGGGGGAGGTTCTCTGCAATCGTAAGGACCTCCTTTTCATTTCCCCAGAAGAGGGTGAGCACGATCTCAAACTCGGGGAGCCTTCCGTCCCGCCAGGCTTTCTCACAGATCTCCACCGAACGCTCTGCCTGGCGGGAATAGTCCTCTTCTGCAGCACCGGCATAGCCTTCTATCCGCCTGCTGTATCCTTCCCAGCGGGTCTTGAAATCGAGCGCGATCCTGTCCACCAGCTGTTCATCGATGAGGCGGGCAAGGACGTCGGGAAAATAGCCGTTTGTCTGGAGCCCGACAAGGAGTCCCCGTTCCTTTGCTGCACGGGCAAGGGCGATCAGCGCGTCGCCCTGCAGGGTCGGCTCGCCACCGGAAAAAATAACCCCCGATACAAGCAGGAGGGAGGCATCGATCCTGCTGATCACATCTCCGATATCCCGTTCATCGGTCCCTGCCTGTATGGCGGCGTTGTGGCAGTATGAGCACCGGAGCGGGCACCCGCGGAGAAAAACCGTACAGACCGACCGTCCGGGCCAGTCCTTGGTGCTCGCGTCCACAAAACCGCCATAATTGACTTTCACCCGGATCACCGTTTCCATAGTGAATGGGCAGGGGCTTTTATTCAAGCTATTGAAAGGGGCCTGAAAATGGGACCGATTCCTCTTGTAAAAAAATATTTCATAAAGGCAAATCAACTTTACTTGTTAAGAAGACAAGCAAAATTTAGTCTCAAAATGATAAAAAGAGGCTTTATCAGGTCTTTTCCCCCACTAAGAAGACATGAGTATTGTAGACGATGCCAGGTCCGGGGTCATCACCGAAGAGATGCGGATCGTGGCCCGGCAGGAAGGCGTGACCGAGGACTTTGTCAGGCGGGGATTAGCCGGAGGGCATATCACCATCCCTGTATCACCATACCGGAAGGTGAAGATCTGCGGCATTGGCGAAGGGCTGCGGACGAAAGTGAACGCCTCGATCGGCACTTCCACCGATATTGTTGACATCGCGATGGAAGTGGAGAAGGCAAAGGCCGCCGAGCGTGCGGGGGCCGATACCCTCATGGAACTCTCCACCGGTGGTGATTTCACCGAGATCCGGAAGCAGGTCATCGCAAACACCACGCTCTCGGTGGGGAGCGTCCCGCTTTACCAGGCCTTTATCGAGGCTGCCATCAACGATGGCGCCGTGGTGCACATGAAAGAGGACGACCTCTTCCGGATTACTGCAGAACAGGCAAAGCTCGGGACCAACTTCATGGCCATCCATACCGGGATAAACTGGGAGACGGTGAAACGACTCCGGAACCAGGGAAGACACGGTGGGCTCGTTTCACGGGGCGGGGCATTCATGACCGCATGGATGATCCATAACGAGAAGGAGAACCCGCTCTACGCGGAGTTTGACTACCTCCTCGAGATCATGAAGGAGCACGAGGTCACCCTCTCGATGGGCAACGGGATGCGTGCCGGAGCGGTGCACGATGCAACCGATCGTGCAGCGGTCCAGGAGCTCCTGATCAATGCCGAGCTTGCCGACAAGGCCCATGCCGACGGGGTGCAGGTGATTGTCGAGGGGCCCGGGCACATTCCGCTCGATGAGATAGAGGCAAACGTGGTGCTCCAGAAGAGGGTCACAAACAGGAAACCTTTCTATATGCTCGGGCCGCTCGTCACCGACATTGCACCCGGGTACGATGACAGGGTTGCTGCAATCGGCGCCGCAATGTCCTCTTCCTACGGTGCTGACTTCATCTGTTATGTCACCCCGGCCGAGCATCTCGCGCTTCCCACCGTTGAGGAGGTCTTTGAGGGGGTCATCAGCTCACGGATCGCCGCACATGTCGGAGACATGATCAAGCTCAAAAAGCGTGATGCCGACCTCGAGATGGGCCATGCCCGCCGTGACCTTGACTGGGAACGACAATTCCACGTCGCGATGAACCCGGATCGTGCCCGCCAGATCCGGGCTGAACGGATGCCGGCTGACACGGACGGCTGCACGATGTGCGGGGACTATTGTGCCCTGAAAATCGTGAACCGGCATTTCAGCTTCTGATACCCCAATCTTTTTTCCGGATCCACATCCTTATCTGGTCGGTTTCACCATAGTATTACACGGATGAGCCGGGAGAAGCGGGAATTACGGGAGCATGCAAAGGAGGTCCGGTGCAGTCTCTCCCGTGACGAGATTGAGCGCCACTCCCTGATGATCGAGCGCCACCTGCGGAGCGTGATCAATGGGGAGAGCCCGATCCTTGTCTATGTCTCAAAAGCCCATGAGGTGGACACCCGCGGACTGATCGCATCCCTGCTCACCAGCGGAACCGGGGTGGTCGTACCCATTATCGAGCGTGACACCCGGACGCTCCGCCTCTCCTATCTTCGCGATCCTTCTGTCCTCGTGGAGAGCACCTTCTCTGTCCCCGAGCCTCTGGACTGCGAGATCCCCGCAAGCCCGGAAGACATCAGCCTCGTAATCGTACCTATGATCGCCTTTGACAGGAAGGGGCACCGGCTGGGATACGGGGCCGGATACTATGACCGGTTTCTTTCCTGCCACCCCCACATGAAAAAGATAGGGATCGCTTTCTCCTGCCTGGAAGTCCCTGAAATCCCCTGGGATGAAAATGACGTTGCAATGGACCTCATTGTCACAGAAGAGGGCATTATTGAGCCCCGATAAGGTCCCGGCACGTAAGAAATATTTATATATAAATAAACACTAACTTTTAGTAAACTCTGTAGTTCCGGGTTGAAAAGAAATGGCAGATAAGGATACGTTCGAAGTTGTGGTGAAAGAAGCGGCCAGGGACGATGCCGGCCGTGGTATCGCCCGGCTCTCCATCGAAGTGATGCGTGCCCTCTCCCTTGTCTCCGGT
>JAJRBV010000158.1 GCA_028679275.1 Methanoregulaceae archaeon | reverse complement strand
TTCAGGTATTATATCGACCGGCATTTTCTCAGATGGCGGTCGGGTGAGGTGGCATAATATGGGGGATCTTGTGATCAAAAACCTCACACGGAGTTTCATCCGTGATGATGGTTCAGTGATTCATGCAATTGAAGGGGTCGATCTTTCTATCCACGAGGAAGAATTTATCTGCGTATTAGGACCGTCCGGTTGCGGGAAGACCACCCTCCTGCGCATGATTGCAGGGCTAGATCTTCCAACAACAGGAGATATCCTGCTCGAAGGGGAGCAAATCCGGGGACCGAATCCCAAAGTCGGGATTGTTTTCCAGGAGTATTCCCTGTTCCCATGGCGAAACGTGATCGACAACGTCGCTTTCGGCCTTGAGATGCAGGGGGTCGGACGGGAAGAGCGATATCATCGTGCACAACCATATCTCGATCTTGTCGGTTTATCTCAGTTTTCAGGGAGTTACCCCTCTGAGCTTTCCGGTGGAATGCGACAAAGGGTAGCTGTGGCCAGGGCTCTTGCCATCGAGCCCGAGATCCTGCTGATGGATGAACCATTCGGTGCGCTTGATGCCCAGACCCGGAACCTGCTCCAGAATGAATTGCTTGAGATATGGCAGAAAACAAAAAAGACGATTCTTTTCGTTACCCACAGTGTCGATGAGGCCGTATTTCTTGCTGACCGTCTTGTAGTGCTTACTTCGCGCCCGGGCAAAGTGTGTGAAATCATTCCAATAGATCTCTCCCGTCCCCGTAACCGGACCAACGTTGAATTTGCACAGGTGAGACGAAAAGTTCTTGACCTCATTTCCCAGCCGAAATGTACCATTCAATAAGATTTATTACACAACATCTCCATTTTATAAAAACAGTCGTTATTCGTCCCGGTGCTCTGCAAGTAACGTCATTGTCTGGTGCTGGGTCCAATATCAGGAATGGTATACCATGGTCCGAAAACCAGCCAAAATGTACAGGAATCTGGCAAAGAAGGCGTATACGCGAAGAGAATATATGGGCGGTGTCCCTGGAAGCAAGGTCGTCCAGTTTGATATGGGCAACCTCTCCCAGGAATTTCCCTTCGAGTTGAATCTTATTGTTGAAGAGTCCTGCCAGATACGTCACAGTGCGCTCGAAGCGGCACGTATCAGCATCAACCGCAAACTGCTCAAGGATGTAGGGAGGATGAATTTCCACCTCAAGCTCCGGGTGTTCCCTCACCATGTCCTTCGCGAGAACAAGCAGGCGACGGGAGCCGGAGCTGACCGTGTCTCTGAAGGGATGAGACTTGCCTTCGGAAAGGCCGTTGGAACCGCAGCCCGGGTGATGAAAGACCAGATCGTTTTCACCACCTATACGACCCCCCAGTACCTTGACAAGGTGAAAGCAGCCATGAAGGCGGGCAGCCACAAACTCCCTTCCCCTGCATATTTCACCGTGGTTGACCGGAGCGGGGCAGTGCCTGCAGAGATCCCCGCCCCTGCTGTCAGGGAATCCGAATAAAATCCATATATATTCCTGTCTTATTTTCCTTTGATTCCTGACAGAAACGATTATAGATTTTCTCCGCCGAGTACTTCTGATGGAGCTTCCTGAAGATGACAGATTGTACCAGGCCGTGGCGTTCGCCACATGCCGTGCATTCCGGCAGGCAGAGACGACTCTCCCCCCCGATGTAATCAGGGCACTCCGTACTGCAGCCGGCAGAGAGTCATCTGCGGTCGCCAGAAATGAATTGTCAAATATCCTCGAGAACATCGCTCTCGCAGACCGGCTCGCCCTTCCTATCTGCCAGGACACCGGAGTCCCGGTCATCTATCTGACCGTGCCACCGCATGTACCATACTCAGGCAGGCTCCTTCTGGCCGTTAGCGAAGGAGTAAGGATAGCAACGCGGGAAGTCCCGCTCCGGCCCAACGTTGTTTCACCCCTGAAGCGTGAGAATTACGGCGATAACACGGGCCCGGGAATGCCGTCAGTCCATGTACGCCCGGGCGACTGCTTTTCCATCACCGTTCTCCCGAAGGGTGCAGGAGCGGAGAACATGTCCCGGCTGGCCATGCTTCTCCCAACGGAAAAGGAAAAAATTCCCGGATTTATTGCCGAGACTATGCTGATTGCCGGCGGCAGGCCGTGCCCCCCAGTTGTGCTTGGGGTTGGAATCGGCGGGACATTTGATGGCTGTGCCGCACTGGCAAAAGAAGCCCTGCTCCTCCCGGTAGATACCATGGATCCCTTTGAACAGAAACTCTGCGATGCGGTGAATACTCTTGGCATCGGACCGATGGGGCTTGGCGGAGAGACAACGGCACTTGCCGTAAAGGTCAGGACTGCTGCCTGCCATACTGCATCCCTGCCCGTTGCAGTGAATGTCCAGTGCTGGGCGGCACGCAGGTCAACCGTGGAGGTGGAATGGTGAACAGAACCTGCCTCACAACTCCGCTCGGAGATGAAGTCCTCTCGCTCCAAGCGGGGGACCAGGTCATGCTCTCCGGAATCGTGTACACTGCCCGGGATGAAGCCCATCTGAGAATGATGGAGGAAGGTATCCCTTTTAATCCTGAGGGAGCGGCGATCTACCATTGCGGCCCCGTCATCCAGGGCTCCCGTATTCTTGCTGCAGGCCCTACCACATCGGCACGGATGAACTCCCTTACCAGGTTTCTTCTTGACCGCGGAATACGTGCGCTCATAGGCAAAGGGGGTATGGGAAATGAGGTTGCCGGACAACTCAAAGGACGGGGTGTCTACCTTGCCTGCACCGGGGGGTGTGCGGTGCTAGCCGCTTCAAAAATGTCGTTAAAAGGGGTTTTTTTTGAAGAGCTCGGCATGGCAGAGGCGATATGGATCATTGAACTCAACTCGCTCCCCCTTGTTGTAGGGATCGATTCCCACGGAAATGACCTCTTTGCTGATATCGCACGGGAAGCAAACAAACAATTCCACCAAGGATTCACCTAACATACAAAGGACCGTGCCATGAGACTGCAGATTGATGAACACCGGTGCAAGGGATGCAACCTCTGCACCCTGGTCTGTCCCTACCGGATATTCAAACCCGGAAAGCAGGCTAACCGGAGAGGGGTGGTCATCCCTGAACTCGACCGTCCGGAGCGGTGTGCAAACTGCCGTCTCAGGAACCTGTACGGAAGGACCCTCTGCGGGACCTGCCAGATGATCTGCCCGGACCAGGCGATATCATGGGTGGAGGAAGATGCGCATGTGCCAAAGAAGGTGGCGATCGAATATTGACCCGGACTGAATTCATGCAGGGGAACACTGCCTGTGCTGAAGGGGCAATCGCAGCAGGGTGCCGTTTCTTTGGCGGCTATCCCATCACCCCTTCAACAGAGGTCGCAGAGCATATGGCGCTCCGCCTCCCGAAAACGGGGGGTGTATTTATCCAGATGGAAGACGAGATTGCGGGTATTGCTTCCGTAATTGGAGCCTCATGGACCGGAAAAAAAGCAATGACTGCGACAAGCGGCCCGGGCTTCTCCCTGATGATGGAGAACATCGGGTATGCGGTCATGACAGAGACCCCCTGTGTCATCGTCAATATCCAGCGTGGAGGCCCTTCGACAGGGCAGCCCACGATGTCAGCTCAGGGGGACATGCTCCAGTGCCGCTTTGGATCCCACGGAGATTACAGTGTCATTGCTCTCTGTCCGGCGAGTGTCCAGGAGATGTTTGATCTCACGGTCGATGCATTCAACCTTGCAGAGCGTTTCAGAGTTCCTGTATTCCTAATGGCCGACGAGATTATCGGGCATATGCGGGAGAGACTGATCATCCCGGACAGTGTCGTGTCAGGACAGCGGGTACCACTCGAACAGGGAGCCCTCCCGTTCAGAGCAGGGGAGGATCTCGTACCGGGCTTTCCAACATTCGGGATGGGCTACGGAGTACATGTAACCGGCCTTACTCATGACGAACGAGGATATCCCTGTGCCACCAGCCCGAAACTCCACGAAGATCTGGTAAAACGGCTCGTCTCGAAAATCGAAGGAGCCCGCGATTCAATCGCTTCGTATGATATGGTCAATCCTGAAGCAGAGACAGTTTTTGTCTCCTATGGTGCACCGTCCCGTTCCGTTCAGCAGGTGCTCCATGATCACCCCGGGGATGGGATCGGGCATCTCAGGCTGAAGATGGTCTGGCCTTTTGCAGAGTCGCTCCTCTCCCGATTCAAAAATGCAGAGACTTTTATCGTCCCGGAACAGAACCTCGGCCAGATATCCCGCGAGATCGAGAGGCATGTGGATGGGGACGTGATACCGGTTCCGAAACTCGGCGGCGATCTCCATACCCCGGATGATCTTTACAGGGTCCTTGCGGAGGTACGATGAGCGAGGAGGAGTGGCTCCGGCAGGACCGGCTTCCCCATATCTTCTGTGCAGGGTGCGGAAACGGGACCGTCATCAACTGCACTCTCTCCGCGGTTGAGCAGATCGGATGGAAGAAGCAGGATACCGTCTTTGTCTCAGGCATCGGGTGCTCATCCCGTGCCCCTGGCTATATCGCTGCCGACTCTCTCCATACCACCCACGGGAGGGCGCTTGCATTCGCCACCGGGATCAAACTGGCAAACCCGGCCCTCAATGTCGTGGTATTTACCGGAGACGGGGATCTCGCGGCAATCGGGGGCAACCACTTCATCCATGCATGCCGGCGTAACATCGACATAACCGTGGTCTGCATGAACAACATGATCTACGGGATGACCGGGGGGCAGGGAAGCCCTACCACCCCGGCGGGAGGACTTTCCACGACAACTCCTTATGGTTCTGAAGAGCCTGCGTTCGATCTCTGCGTTCTTGCTTCTGCTGCGGGGGCAAATTACGTGGCAAGGTGGACCTCCTACCATGTCCGGGAACTCACCCGGGCTATCC
Organism: Methanoregulaceae archaeon; assembly: GCA_028679275.1. Classification (GTDB taxonomy): domain Archaea; phylum Halobacteriota; class Methanomicrobia; order Methanomicrobiales; family Methanospirillaceae; genus UBA9949. Next base: position 466 of record JAJRBV010000158.1, on the reverse strand, counting down.
TTACCGGCCTAGAGACACCCGGTTTTTCGTTTATCGAATCACTGGTGCAGTGCCCCACCAACTATGGCCGGAGAAACAGGTTCAAACAGGTTACCGACCAGATCGAGTATTTCAGGTCTCACACCATCCTCGTCGAAAAAGCGGGGAGGATGAAAGAAAAAGGGGAGGAGGTCCCTGCCGGCATGATCCTTTCCGGTGAATTTGTGCGGCGCAACCGGCCAGCCCTGGGAGTGAGACAATGAGGCATGAAGTCAGGTTTTCCGGTTTTGGAGGACAGGGAATCATCCTGGCCGCGGTAATTCTCGGGCGTGCAGCAGTCATGTACGACAACAAGTATGCGGTCCAGACCCAGGTATACGGGCCTGAAGCGAGGGGAGGAGCTTCAATGAGTGCTGTGATCATCGACGACGAACCAATCCTGTATCCCAAGGTGGCAACCCCGGATATTTACGTGATCATGTCCCAG
>JAJRBV010000129.1 GCA_028679275.1 Methanoregulaceae archaeon | reverse complement strand
ACCCAGTACAAGAGGGAGATCGATGAGCTTGCCCCCTTTTTCCATGGAATTGACCTTATTGAACTGGCTCTTTCCTGGAATCTGGCAAAGGAATACCAGAACATCCAGGATATCAGTCCGGGAGTCCTCAAGAGGTTCACCCAGTCATACCTGCGAAAATGGGACATCCAGAATATCCTGACCATCCTGCGGGGAAAAACCCAGGGGATGAAACCCGGAAAGATCCGGGAGATCCTGGTCCCGGCAGGGGAAATGGACAGGGTATTCCTCGATCGCCTTGTCAAAGAGGAGACACCGGAACGAATCCTTGAGGCCATCAAGGGACAATCAGTGTATCCTGTCATAGCGGAAGGATTTGCTGCAGCAATCACGGATGAGTCCTTTGCAAAAGTGGAGAATGAACTGTACAAGCAGTTCTATGCAAATCTCCTGTCTGAGGCGAAGAGCGGGTTGAAGGGGGGCAGGCAGTTCCTCGAATACATCATGCTCGACATTGATATCACCAATATCAGGAATATGTTCAGGCTGCGGGCCGACCAGTTGCATGAGGATGCCCGTTCAACGATGATTCCCGGAGGAACCTTCTCAGCCGATGAATTCCAGCGCCTCATCAGTATCGAAGATGAGAAGGAGTTTATCGATACCCTGAAATCCATCATCCAGTTAAAACCCCTGCTCATGCTTCTTGAAGAGATGAGTGGAGGGAAGAAGTCCCTCCGGGAGATTGAGATCGACCTGATCAAGGTCCAACTTGGCCAGATGGAGTCGTTATCGAAAATGAATCCGTTCTCGATACACCCTATCCTTACCTATCTGGAGAAAAAGAAGTACGAGATCTTCAACCTCAGGGCGATTGCCCGGGGAAAGGAAGTCAATCTTCCTGCCGACCGGATTCGGGGTTACCTGGTGATGTGAGATGGAGATAGCAGTTGTTGGCAGCAGCGAATTCGTCCTCGGTTTCCGGCTTGCGGGGGTCAGGAGGACCTATGCAGCGGAATCAGATGAAAAACTCGTCGAATATATCACCAGGGTTCTGGATGACGCCACTATAGGGATACTTGTCCTCCAGAGCAGGGATATGAACAGGATCCCGCGGCGACTCCAGGCCACGCTCGAAAATTCTGTAAAACCGACGGTTATTGCGGTCGGTGGCGAAGAGGGAGGTTTGTCCATGAGGGAGAGAATTAAGCGATCAGTGGGTGTTGATCTGTGGAAGTGAAAGAGAAGAAAGAGAAAGGCCAGGAAGGAGTCCTCAAGCGGATTGCCGGCCCTGTCGTCACTGCGGTCAATATTGATGCGCACATGTACGACGTGGTGAAGGTCGGCCATGAAGAGCTCATGGGAGAGGTGATCAAGATTCAGGGTGATGAGACCATCATCCAGGTCTACGAAGACACCTCAGGGATCAGGCCCGGAGAACCCGTGACCAACACGGGGCTTTCTCTCGCCGTGGAGCTCGGTCCGGGACTCCTGACCAGTATTTATGACGGGATACAAAGACCCCTGTCCGTACTCGTGGACAAGATGGGAGATTTCATCCAGAGAGGGGTCTCTGCACCCGGGCTTGATCACCAGAAGAAATGGGAGTTCAGGCCCCTCGTAAAGGAAGGAGACAAGGTATCGCCCGGCACTATCATCGGGGAGGTCCAGGAGACAAACATTGTCCACCGGATCCTCATACCTCCTAATGTGCAGGGGGGAACCGTAAAGAGCATTAAACGGGGATCTTTTACCGTCGAGGAGATCGTCTGCATCCTGGATTCAGGTGTAGAACTGACCATGATGCAGAAGTGGCCGGTCCGTGTGCCACGCCCTGTTCTGGAGAAGATGAACCCTACGATTCCGCTCATCACGGGTCAACGGATTCTTGACGGATTGTTCCCCATCGCAAAGGGAGGCACCGCCGCGATTCCCGGCCCGTTCGGGAGCGGAAAGACCGTGACACAACAGCAGCTCGCAAAATGGAGTGATGCTGAAATTGTGGTCTATATCGGATGCGGGGAGCGGGGGAACGAGATGACCGAGGTGCTGACCGAGTTCCCCGAGCTTGAGGATCCGAAAACCGGAAAACCACTCATGGAGCGGACGGTGCTCATCGCAAACACGAGCAACATGCCTGTCGCGGCCCGTGAAGCATCGGTATACACCGGCATCACCATCGCGGAGTATTTCAGGGACATGGGATACGATGTCTCGCTGATGGCAGATTCGACTTCCCGCTGGGCTGAAGCGATGAGGGAGATCTCATCCCGGCTCGAAGAGATGCCCGGTGAGGAAGGGTACCCTGCATATCTTGCGGCACGCCTCTCAGAGTTCTACGAGCGGGCAGGGCTTGTCAGGGCACTCTGCGGGAAGAATGGTTCCGTATCGGTGATTGGCGCCGTGTCACCCCCGGGCGGAGACTTTTCAGAGCCGGTCACCCAGAACACGCTCCGTATCGTGAAAGTCTTCTGGGCACTCGATGCAAAGCTCTCACAACGCCGGCATTTCCCGGCTATCAACTGGCTGAACTCCTACTCGCTCTACCTTGATACCCTCCATGACTGGTATGACAAGGAAGTGTCTCCGGAATGGAACGTGCTCCGTTCCTGGGCAATGGAAATCCTCCAGAAAGAGGCCGAACTCCAGGAGATCGTCCAGCTGGTTGGATCTGATGCTTTGCCTGAAGCAGAGCAGCTGACCATCGAGATCGCACGAATGATTCGTGAGATCTTCCTGCAGCAGAACGCATACGATCCGGTGGACACATTCTGCGATATGGCAAAGCAGTACGATATGATGAAAGCGATCAAGGGCTATGCGGACCTTGCCTACGCTGCACAGATGGCAGGTGTATCGCCGGCTCAGATCATCTCGATCAAATCCAAGAATGACCTGCCCCAGATCAAGTTCATCAAGGATTACAAGCCGGAACTGGAACGTATCCAGAAGAGCATGGACAGTGAAATCAACACCCTGAGGTCGTCAGCATGAAGGAATACAGAACGATATCGAAGATCGCAGGCCCGCTGGTCTTTGTTGAAAAGACCGAGCCGGTCGGGTATGGCGAACTTGTCAATATCGCCCTATGGGATGGTTCCATCAAGCGGGGGCAGGTGCTCGATACAAGTGATAACCTTGTTGTCGTCCAGGTCTTCGAA
>JAJRBV010000167.1 GCA_028679275.1 Methanoregulaceae archaeon | reverse complement strand
CCGGTCACGGAGGGGTCATCGATGCCTACGGGTGGCTCCAGCCCTGCATGTTCGTCCGCGATCCCGGACTGGTCGTCAATCTTAAAACGGTCCCCCTGAAGGATGCGATACCGGCGATCGAATCACGGATCCGGGGGCTCCGTTCCACCAGTCCGGAATACCTGAAGAGGTGTGCCCGGTGTTTCCTGCATGGCCTCTGTGACCAGTGCCCGGGAAAGTCCTGGAGTGAACACGGGACGCTTGATACCCCTGTCGAATATTTATGCCAGGTTGCCCATGAGAAAGGCCGCTGCCTTGGTCTTCTCAATGAGGGGGAGCGGGCCTGGGAAGTCACAGACTGGAAACCCCGGGTCGACCGTTTAAAGAGTCAGAAAACAGAGGAAAGCCCGTGAACCTGTGCATTTAATTTAGGATGAAAGACAACCGGAGAATGATAATACCAAGGCAGACCGACTCCTTGAGGTAGTTTCGTCCATGACATCCGCTCGTATCGATGCCGCATACATGCCGTCCCGGAATATCGTCGTTCGTGAAATTGAGGGAGAATTCATCATTGTGCCGCTCGTGCGCGGCATCGGGGACATGGAGGAGGATCTCTTCTCCCTCAACGATGAAGGAAAGGAGATCTGGAAACACCTTGATGGTAAAAACACGCTCAGGCAGGTGGCTGCAGCCCTCCGGAACAAATATTCCGACCCGGAGAGAGTGATTGAACAGGATGTACTCGGATTCGCTGAAGAACTCCTCAACCGGAAGATGCTTGTGGAGGTCGCTTCCCCTCCCGGTACCTCCCCCGGCTCGTGAGAATGAATTCTCCCTCACCCGGGCCGGCCTCACTGAGCTGATTACAGCAGTTCACGACCAGAATGCGGATATCCGGTTCAGGGCCAGGGGATGCAGCATGTATCCGTCAATCCGTGACGGCGATGTGATCACCGTCTCGCCGGTCAGGAACTACAACCCGGCACCGGGTGATATTGCTGCATTCCGGCATCCCGTTAACGGCAACCTCGTGGTCCACCGGCTCCGATCGTTCCGGGACAACCGGTTTCTCGGGGCAGGGGACAATACAGACTCCCCGGACGGGTGGATTCCTGCCGGAGAGTTGCTTGGCATTGTAACCTGCATCGAGAGAAACGGACGTGCGGTCGCCATCCGCAGCCGGCACCAGCACCCGTTCCGGGCACTCCTGCCGTCGATTTTCAGCATTTACGTACTTCCCGGGGGGAATGCCATCCGCAGGTCGATTGTACAGGCCGGGCAGTCACCGGTCCTGAAAAAAATCTTCCGGCCCCTGATCGGACCTCTTATCCGTGCCGGAAGAGGACCGGCTCTTGAATTCATCGTTCACCATGAAAGTCCGGCGGATGACCCCTGCAGGGGTGAGGAGCGTATCGGGATCGACCTCCATATCATGAAATGGCATACCGTCAGGATGGAATTTTCGAGCTGTTACGATGAAACCGGTGGAAGCCGGTGGTGGTTTACCGGGTCAGGCACCCATCCCTCCTTCTCCGGTATGGATCTGGAATCAGGAGTGTTCCTGTACGCTGCAAGACTTTTTACGGAAGCCGGGGTAACCTCTTTATGGACAAGTATCCCTGCTGATCTCCCGGGACTTCTGGATTTCTGCAGGGAAGTAGGATTTTCGAAGGACCCTTCCCTTACATCCGGACCGTTCCCTCCCGGATCCATGGCCGGGGATCGGATAATCCTGAGATATGATATGAGGAATAAGGCATGAGCACCCCTTTTACCACCCGCCAGGCACTCAAATCATACCCGTTGTGGGATGTAATGAAAGAGAGACGGATTCCCATCACCTTCGACATAGAGATTACCGCCAGGTGCAACAACCGCTGCAGACACTGCTATATCAACCTCCCTGCGGGTGATCGGCGGGCGGAGGATGCCGAACTTACTGCCGGGGAGATTGTGCATATCGCAGAGCAGGCAAAAAACCTCGGGGCGCTCTGGTGCCTGATCACGGGCGGGGAACCGCTCCTCCGCAAGGACTTTCCCGAAATCTATCAGCAGATCAGAAACATGGGGATCCTCACATCGGTCTTCACCAATGCCTGCCTGATCACCGAAGAACACATCGAGTTGTTCCGGGAATACCCGCCACGGGATATCGAGGTCACGGTCTATGGCGCCACAAAAGAGACCTATGAACGGGTGACCCGCAGGAAGGGTTCATACCATGCCTTCCGTCGTGGACTCGATCTTTTGCTGCAGAACGATATCAGGGTCAGGCTGAAGGCAATGGTCATCAGGTCTAACATCCATGAATTGCCGGAGATATCCGCATTTTGCAGGCATTACACGAAGGATATGTACCGTTTCGACCCGGTTCTCCATAAGCGGTATGATCGCGATCCCGGAAGGAACCGGGAGATTGAAGAGGAGCGTCTCACGGCCGAAGAGGTCGTTAGGGTTGAACAGGCTGATACAGAACGGTCTATGGCGCTGATAAGGAACTGCGATGAATTGATCCGGCCAGCGCTGCACAGCAATGAAAACCACCTGTTC
>JAJRBV010000153.1 GCA_028679275.1 Methanoregulaceae archaeon | reverse complement strand
GCGGTATCCGGGTCGATCCTTGTCATCGGACTGAAATACGGAAAGGCACACAGAGGTGATGATGGTGCAACCGAGAAGACCCGGGCGCTCGTACGCGAGTGTATCCGGGAATTCACTGCACGGAATGGATCGGTCAACTGCACGGAACTCCTTGGGTACAACCTGAGCGATCCCGAAGAGTACGAGAAGGCACGCTTGGCAGGACTCTTCACCACAAAATGCCCGTCTCTCGTGCGGGATGCCACCGAGATTCTTGAACGGATTCTCTGAGGATCTCGACTCTCGCCAGGGATGGGAGAGGCGGAAGTGTCCTGGTACCCTACCTTCGAAAAATCAGTTCCAGCGTTTTTTATTCCATTTTGATCGGCATGCGTTTCAGATCATACCAACCCTTTCCCAACAGGATAAGTCCAATCACGATAAAAAAACCGGAATGAATCCCATACACCCACGTTTCAAACCCGGTAGTGCTGTTGAACAAACTCAGCCAGAAGAACGGGCACGCGAGTCCGAATACCGCGAGCCCGACACCGACCTTCATCTGGCTTTTTATCTGTCGTTCATTGGGTGGCATGTGAAGATCCCCTGAATCGATCGGCGGATCTCTTATTTTTCATTTTGTAGCATCACCCCGGGCTTTCAGTTTCTCGATAAGTTCCTGGGCCTTTTTCTTTGCTTCCCGTTCCTTTTCATCGAGTGGTTCTGCCCATGGCTGGGTGACCTGCCAGGTAATCCTGCCGCTCAGCGGTGGCTCCGGGTATGCCCCGGGATCGTACAATGAATAACCTCGGAATTCAACCGGATTCTCCTGGTAACATGACCACACCGCCTGCCGGATGACCGGATCGCTCTGGAACTGGCAGTCAATGAGAGAGACCTGTTTCCGGAGACGGTCAATGAATTCCATGGGGATATTGAACAGAAAAGGGTGGGGAGATTCTGTCCCGATAATACGTTTTTTCCCGTCGACCCCGTGGGAAAAGAATGCTTTCAGGGCTTCACCGGTGAGATGCCCTGCAGATTCCGGTCCTCCGAGGATGAGGTACCGGATGTTCGGATTTGCCACCAGGTTGCAGATGATCTTTTCAAACCCGATATTTTCCGTCTGCACGGTCCCTGAAAGAGCCGCACCGCTCTCGATCCCTGCCCGCACCAACCTCTCGATATCGGGCGGGATATGCTCCGCTTCAGTATTGAGAATAACGGCTACTGCGGCCGGGGAAGCATCGTTCCCGCGGAGAAACCTGCCTTCCTCAGGGGGATAGTCAGGATGTGGATGTACTTTCAGCAAAGCCTGCCCCTCCAACCAACTCTTGTGGAGTAACCCCCTTCAAATATGTACACACTGCGTGGGGGGCCGGGCGGGTGACGCCCCCCCTGTTCACCCCTTTGCTCCCGCAGGCACCGGTTCCCGTCGGAACCATCCCTGCGTGCGCAGACAGATCTTCACCAGGAGAAGCATCGTGGGTACTTCTATCAGCACTCCGACCACCGTGGCAAGGGCTGCGCCTGACCAGATACCGAAGAGGATCGTAGCGGTTGCGATCGCCACTTCGAAGTGATTGGAGGCACCGATCATGGCCGAGGGAGCAGCATCCTCGTACGTGAGGTGAATGGCCTTCGCAAGGACGTATCCAATGCTGAAGATGAGCATCGTCTGGATGAAGAGCGGGATGGCGATCCAGAGGATGGTGAGCGGTTGACTGAGGATCGTCTCTCCCTTGAAGCTGAAGAGGAGGACGAGCGTGATCAGGAGCGCGGTGATGGTGACGGGTGTGAGGTAGTGGACGAATTTCGTATTGAACCATTCCTCACCCTTGGCACGGACGATCAGCTTCCGCGAGATGTATCCTGCCACAAGCGGGAGCGCAACGTAGATCGCGATGGAGAGCGCCAGCGCCTCCCACGGGACGGGAAGCTGTCCCACTCCGAGGAGAAAGCCCCCGAGTGGTCCGTAGAGTAAAAGCATTGACAGCGAATTGATGGCCACCATGACCAGGGTGTGACCATCATTCCCCTTCGCCAGATATCCCCAGACCAGCACCATGGCGGTACAGGGGGCAATCCCGAGGAGGATACAGCCTGCCAGGTAGCTCCGCCAGAGGGGGATCTGCAGGAATTTTATCCCTTCCACCAATACCACCGTGCCCGCGCCATACGTTGCACCTACCGGAAGGTCCACCCCCAACGGCATTTTCACCAGGTCGACGGCTTCAGGCCCGATGAACCCGATGAACACATACCCGAGGAAGAAATAGGCGAGCGCATACATGGTGAAGGGCTTGATCGCCCAGTTGACGAAGAGGGTCAGGGCGACGGGTTTTATATTCTGCCCGGCCTTCATCACCTCGGCGAAATCGATCTTCACCATGATGGGGTACATCATGAAGAAGAGGCAGATCGCGATGGGGATGGAGATGACCGGTGCTCCTTCGACATATATCGATAGACTGTCGAGGTACCCTGCCAGATCGGGGGCAAAATACCCGAGCAGGATGCCGAGGCCAATGCAGAGAAGCACCCAGACCGTCAGGTACTTCTCGAAAAATCCCAGCCCTTTCGGCTCTTTTGTGACACAGGATTCGCCAGGCATTGCGACGGGTCCTCCTCCCCAATCGGTTTCTTAATCTACCTTCCCATTCCTTCCCAGGCCGCAGAGACCACGGTTTCCACGTCGTCTTCTGTGAAATTGCGGGTGTATGCTTTCTCAAACCCAAGTTCGGTAATGATGATATGTTGCCCGGGGTTCACGCCCTGGGCAGAGGCAATTTTTACTCCGCAGATGACCGAGCATCCATCGATGATGACCACTTCGTCTGCCTCTGCTATGCGTTTCTTCAGGCCGGCATCACCAGCTCCCAGGAGAGCAATGCAGGTGGCGGCCCCATACCCCTCATCGGTGAGCCGAAGGGCTGCAGCATTCGAGATCTGGCCCACATTTGCCACACCTGCACAGGGGAAGATGATCCGTTTCTTGCCACCGGTAAGAGCAGAGGTATCACCGCAGGTGGCACATTCCAGTTTTTCATCAGTTGCCATGGGTCATCCCTTCAGGATCTCCTTCAATTCATTCACGTCTGCAACCCGGCCGGAGATTCTCATCTTCCCATCAACAGCCAGCGCCGGGGTGAGCATGACTCCCCGATTCATGATCTCAGTGATGTCGTCAACCTTTTTGATCTCCGCGTCGATGCCGAGTTCCTTCACCGCGATCTCGACGTTCCTCATAAGCCGCTTGCACTTCATGCAGCCGGTCCCGAGCACTTCAATCTTCACCATTCACACACCCCTTTCCTGCGACTTCCGATATTCCCGCAGGAGGGCTGTCCGGTACTGCTCTTCTGCCCTGGGAGGGATATAGTTGTAAATCTTCACCCTCTTCATGAGTTCATCGCCGATCTCCCTTTCTCCGGAGAGCTTCATCGCCTCCACTTCCTTAAGGATGGGATCGAGCATGGCGATACCTACCCCCACACCACCGACGTCGACCGGGGTGATCCGCCGCAGGGCCTCCGCTGTACAGCAAGGTTTCTCATCCATTGGTACCACACCACGGTTTTCGGACAGCCAGGTTCTGAATGAATAATTTAAGTAGTCATAGTATTTTATATTTATTTGAAATGGTTATACAGGTATCACGTTCACGGATGACGCGAAAAGACATCGGTGATCTCTCGATTCCCAGTGAAATTGCCGATTCACTCTGTGCATGTGGCGGATTGGAGGGGCTGGTCGATCGTCTCCCGCCTGAAGATTTCATTGAACATATGCGGGAATGGTACCAGGCATGTGCCGATCCCGCTCGGTTGAAGATCCTCTCACTCCTCATGGTGCAGCCACTCTGCGTCTGTGTTATCAAGGCGGTGGTGAAGATGGCCGATTCAAAGCTTTCCTACCACCTCACCATCCTGAAGAAAGCCGGGATGATCGAAGGGGAACAGCAGGGAAATTACATTATCTACCATATCACCAGGGAAGCCCGCATATTTTTCGAGAGGGAGGAGAAGCGTTTCGCGCGGTAATGGTTTTCCGTTATGGGATAATCCAATGTACGAAGACATACTCTTACAGGCGCTTACGGGCGGGATCACAGCGTTTATTGCCTATATCTCTGCGCACGTGCTCACCTGTCTCATCCCCGCTTTCTTTATCGCGGGTGCGATGAATGCACTCCTCCAGAAAGAAGCAATTACTAAATACCTCGGTGCGAAGACCCCGCTTTACATCGCATACCCGATTGCGGTTGTCTCCGGGCTCCTTCTTGCGGTCTGTTCCTGCACGGTCCTTCCCCTCTTCGCAGGGATCAAGAAGAAGGGTGCAGGGCTCGGACCGGCAATCGCCTTCCTCTACACGGCCCCGGGCACGAATATCCTCGCTATCGCCCTCACGTGGAGTGTGATCGGAGCCGACTTCGCGCTGGCTCGCATCCTCCTCTCGGTCACCTTTGCTGTCATCATTGGCCTCATCATCTCAATGCTCTTCAAAGAAGAAACCCCCGACACAGCGCCTGCCGGCCCCATCGGATGTGAGTGCGGTCCGGCAGCAGAGGCAGGAGGATCCCAGAAGCATGTCGTCATGTTCATCGGAACTCTCGTCGCGATTCTTTTCGTAGGCACCTGGAATATCTTCATGGTGAATACACTGGCAGGGATTCCCCTCCGGTTTGTCATTCTCCCCTTCCTCATCATCCTGCTTGTCATCGAGGCATGGAAATGGCTCAGCCAGGATCAGCAGAAAGCATGGCTGGAAGAGACCTGGTCTTTCATGCGGACCATCTTCCCCCTTCTCTTTGTCGGGATCTTTATCACCGGCGTGCTCACCGCACTCCTCCCAGGAGACATTCTTGGAACGTACCTCGGGGAAAACACGGTCTTGGCGAACCTCACTGCGGTTCTCTTTGGAGTATTCATGTATTTCCCTACCCTCGTGGAGATCCCCATGGCGAAGATGTTCCTGGATCTGGGCATGTCGAAGGGGCCATTGCTCGCGTATGTCCTCGCTGACCCGGTCATCTCGCTCCCCAGCATCCTCGTCGTCCGGAAGTTCATGGGAACGAAACAGACCCTTGTCTACGTGCTCCTGATCATATTCTTCTGCACGCTCTCCGGGTTGATCTACGGTGCGGTGGTGGGATGAGGAAGGAAACGATGAGGAATTGCAGGCAGCATGCAGTATGAGGGATGACGAGCGCCCAGTCCTCCTACTGACCTGCTCCGGGATCTCCCATACCGGGCAACTCACCACAATGACCGGAAATTCGCTCCGGGGCCAGTATCCAGTCCTGATCACTCGCCACATCCGGCTCACTGCTCTGAAACGCCCGCTGGAGACGGAACTGCAGGAGGATGTATGCCTGGTGGCGGTGGATGGGTGTGAGGAATGCTGTGCAAAGAAGAGAATGGACATGATTGGGAAGATCCCGGATGCGTACATCGTGGCAACGAG
>JAJRBV010000104.1 GCA_028679275.1 Methanoregulaceae archaeon | reverse complement strand
CGTTACCTTTCCCACCGCAGATTCAGGGTTCATCACGATGTATGCCTCAGGGACAACCTTCTCCCACTGAACCTGCTGCCTCTGTATCCAGGACCGGTGCTTGCCCACAATCCACTGGACGTCTGCAGAGTTCAGTACCGAAGGTACAAAGACAAAGTCCACGCCATCCCAGAGGACCGCCTCCGGACCCGCAGGCTCCACGATAAGCGGGAGTCCGGAGGCTTTTGCCTCCTTTGCCAGCGCAGCCATATTCTCAGCAGTGACATTCAGGGTTCCCGAGAGCATCAGGGCATCAGTCCCGCTTGATGCTATCTCTGCAATCGCACGGGAAGGGAGCATCTTGTCCGGATCAAGTTTTGTCACATGGACCCAGTTTTTCCATCGGGTATGCATCATCCACACCTCAGACCACAATAATATCGGGTTCTGCCCTTTTTGCCCTTTCCTGCAGTACAGCCTGAAACCGGCGGATCTTTTCCGTTGCGATTCCGGTCCGCCCTCCAAGAGCTGCCGGATCCGAGCCAAGAAGGAGGATCCCGCTGACGATCCCTGCCTTCCGGAGCCGCCGGAGTTCCTCCTCATTAAGGCCGGGAAGGGAGAGGAGTTCCTCCCTTCCTTTTGCCACCTGTGCTTTAGTATACCGGGGTGGAGGGGCCTTTCCCTTTGCCGAAGCGACAAGCCCGACGTGCTTTTGGACGGTTTCGAGACTTATGCCGGTCACATCAGAAATGTAAACCGGGTGTGAAGCGAGGAAGTCTTCAGGGGCAGCAAAACCGGCTGCAAAGTATTTTTTCATGCTGGCCGCAGGTACCCCGGCAAGTTTCAGGAACCGTTCGTTCTCCACCATCTTTGCTTCTCTCAGGATTGATTCCGCCTCTTTCTCGGCAATCCCGACTCTTTTCAGCAGAGCCGGGTCCGCGGTCCCGAGAGAAACAATGTCATTGACCCCTGCTTCCTGGAGTTTTTTGATCACCTTGGCAGGGCTCCTGCCCCGTTTAGGGACAAGCATCCTCCGGACGAGTTTTCTGCAGTCGGATCTCCGCCTTAATAGGTCAAGAACACCCTCTGCTTCACCAATGATTTCTGTCGCTTTCTCTTCGGTCAGGTTAAGAATGCCTGCGAGCTTTCCGGGGGGGGTGTTGGCCAGGTCAGCAACCGTAAAGATATGTGCCGAAAGCATCCGTTCATGAATCTGCGGGGTCATGGATGCCATGAGGAAGAGGGCCTCTTTGTTTGAAGCGATCTGGTGACAGAGAGGGCAGCCGATGTCCCATGGCCTGCTCCCTTTCCTGACAAGCCGGACAAAATGGAGTTTGTGGACCGGGCAGGCATCATCGGTCCTGACTGCAAATCCCCACATTGCGGAAGGAAGGCCGATATTGAATGTGCAGTCCGGGTAATTGGTGCACCCTATAAACTGTGTCTGGTTCCTGAGATGACGAATCCTGATGTCATGCCTGCAGACCGGGCACGGGCCCAGCGTCAGCTCTTCTGCAGTCTGCTCCATGATCTCCTGCCCGACCTCGCGTTCATGGGGCTCGAGCTGATCAAAGACTGAGTGCAGCATCCCCCGGGACTCGGCAACGACATCGTCCCTGCTCCGGTGCTGATCTTTGATCTGCTGCATATGCTCCTCAAGTGTCTGGGTCATGGCAGGCCGGGTGATCGTGTTGGCATGGCGCTCGAGTGACTCGGTGACTGCCCGGCCGACAAGGGTCGGGCGAAGGGGGTTACCCTCGACATACTTGCGGGAGAGAAGTTTTTGGATCACTTCGTGCCGGGTGCTTTTTGTCCCGAGGCCAAGCTCCTCCATTTTCTGGATCAGCCTGCTCTGGGTGTACCGTGCCGGCGGCTGGGTCTCCTTTTCTTCGAGGGTTATCTCTTTGACCGGGAGATGCTCGCCTGCCTTCATCCCCGGGAGGATGTATTCTGTTGCGGTGCTGTAGGGGTATACCTTCCGCCATCCCGGCTCGACCAGCTGCCCCCCGGTGGCAGTATATGGCTCCGTTCCTGCCTCGAAGTTCACTTTCATCGTCTTCCAGCGTGCATCCGGTGAAAGTGTCGCGAGGAAACGCCGGGCCACGAGCTCGTAGATCTTCCAGCGCTCTTCTCCAAGCGACTGGCGGGTTGCTGCCGAGGCCGGGTGGATGGGAGGGTGGTCGGTGCTTGACTTTTTCCCGCGGGTTGGTACCGGTCTCCGGTGAGTGCTTACCCAGTGCACGTCCTCCTCGAATTCGGTGTCAGCCAGAGCCTTCAGTATCCCGCCAATGTCCAGGGTTGAAGGATATACAGTGTTGTCGGTTCTCGGGTAGGAGATATACCCGTTCATGTACAGGTCTTCTGCAATCCGCATGGCGCCCGCAGCCGAGAAACCTATCCGGGCTGCGGCGACAATAAATCCGGTAGTATCGAGCGGGACAGGAGCACGGTCTGTCTTTGTCCCTTCCCTCACCTCAGTGACTACGAGCGGCGGCAGTGTCCGGTCCCGGGCTCGCTCCGCCTCCGCCCGGTCACAGAATCGCGGCGTTGCATGGCGGGCTTCAACGTCCTCTCCGTCTTTTTCGGTCGTGAGTGAGAGCTGCCAGTAGTTCTGAGATACAAATTCCTCGATCTCCTTTTCCCGGTCGACAATCATTGCAAGCGTAGGCGTCTGCACCCGCCCTACGGAGAGGATATTACTACCTCCCCTTCGTGCGGCAAGACTGATGAATCGCGTGAGGGAAGCTCCCCACATCAAATCGATCACCTGTCTGGCCTCTCCGGCCGAAGCAAGGTCAAAATCAATACCCGTGGTCGCTCTGAAAGCATTCCTTATCTCGTCAGGGGTGATTGCACTGAACCGCGCCCGGTTGACCCCGACATCCCTGCTGACCTGCCGGATGAGCTCGTATGCCTCCTTTCCTATCAGCTCCCCCTCGGTATCAAAATCGGTCGCGATCGTGATTAGGCTGGACTGTTTTGCCAGTTTCTGGAGGAGGTGCACGATCTTCTTCTCTGTCGGGACCTTGATGGTCCGTGCATCGATCAGGGAGCGGGGGGTCCTTTCGGTGCTCCGCCAGTTCGAGTATCCCTGCTCGAAATCGATCTCCACGACATGCCCCCTCAGACCGACGACTGCGGTGTCATCGAACCGGTAAACCGGCACTCCCCCGTCCTTCTCTTCCCTGACTTTCTTATTCCCGGCAAGGATAGAGGCGATCCGGTGGGCAGAAATATTCTTCTCGGCGACAATGAGGTGCATCGGGTTCAGTCCTCTTCTCCAAGTATCCCCAGGAGGATTTGGTTCACGTCGGCAGGCTTGGCACGCCCCCGGGTCTTTTTCATGACCTGTCCTACAAGGAAGTTGAACGCCTCTTTCCTGCCGGCATGGAAATCGGCCACAGCCTGTGGGTGCTCTGCGACAGCCTCCCTTGAAGCCTTCGTGACCGGGTCTTGTTCTTCACCCGCCCCTCCTGTCCGTTCAAGAACTTTCAGGCCAAGCCTCCTGACGCATTGATCCGGGGTTTCGCATGATCCTGATTCCCTGAGCTGGTCAAGGAGGGATCTCAATACCTCAACACCCCCCTTGTCGGTGACGCTCCCTTCCTTTACGAGCAGGATAAGGTCACGGAACCAGACCGGGGAGACCCTGCTGACCGTCATGTCCCGGTAATTGAGTTCCCCGAGGAGCGTGTCGGCAACCCAGGTCGCTGCAGGGATCGGGTCGCTTCCGGCAACCTGTTCATAAAATTCGGCAAGCCTGAGATCTCCGGTAAGGGTCCTGGCATGAATCGGAGAGCACCCGTACTCTGACAGGAACCGCGCCCTTCTGGCGTCCGGGAGTTCGGGAAGAACGATCCCGGCAGCCAAGTCACAGACCCTGAGCGGGAGGAGATCGGGCTCAGGGAAATACCGGTAATCCTGTTCCATCTCCTTGCTCCGCGACGAGGTGGTAATCCCGCGTGTCTCAACAAAATGGCGGGTCTCGGTCTCCAGTCTCTGCCCTCTCCGGAGTGCATTCTTCTGGCGGGTTACCTCAAAGGTGAGAGCTTTTTCAACCCCCTTGTAGGAGGAGATATTCTTGACTTCAGCCCTGCCCCGGTCTCCCTTACCTCTGCCCTCCCGGCCAAACCATCCCTTTGGCTGTATGGAGATATTTGCGTCGACACGGAGCGACCCTTCCTTCTCGCTGTCGAAAACACCGAGATATTCGAGGGTTGCCCGGAGTTTGTTCAGGAACCTTCGTGCCTCTTTTGGCGATCGGAGATCCGGCTCCGTCACGATCTCGATCAGAGGGATCCCTGCCCGGTTGTAATCGACCAGGGTGTATTTCGCCCGGTCGGCACCCCCCTTGTGGACGAGCCTTCCCGGATCCTCCTCAACATGCACCCTGGTGATCCTTATCCGTTTCTCCCCTTCTTCACCTTCGATATCAAGATAGCCTTTGACAGCAAGAGGTTTATCATACTGGGTGATCTGGAAGCCCTTGTTCAGGTCAGGGTAGAAATAGTTCTTCCGGGCGAATTCCGACTCATCGGGTACCGTGCAGTTGAGGGCTTTTCCCACCCGGAGGGCAAACTCAATGGCTTTCTTGTTCACCCGTGGGAGCGAACCCGGCAGGCCGAGGCAGACGGGGCAGACATGGGAGTTCGGCCTGTCATCCCGGTAATCGGTAGAACAGCCGCAGAAGAGCTTTGTCCTGGTATCAAGCTGACAGTGGATCTCAAGGCCTATGATCACTTCATCATCGGAAAAGTCCGTCGATCTGGACTCCTGCCCGGCAACCCCTGCAGTATCAGTCATCGCGAGACCCCCTGTTCAAAAGCGTATGCGACATCGATCACCCGCTCATCCTTGAAATGCGGGCCCATGATCTGGAGCCCTACCGGGAGACCATCAGACGTGCCGCAGGGCACCGAGATTGCGGGTATCCCTGCAAGGTTGGCCGGTACGGTCAGGATATCAGAGAGGTACATGGAGAGCGGGTCGGTCTTCTCCCCGAGCCGGAATGCAACGGTGGGCATGGTCGGGCCTGCAATAACATCAAAGGTCCTGAAGAGGCGCAGGAAATCATTCCGGACCTGCTGGCGTGCAGCCTGTGCTTTTGCATAGTACTTCCCATAGTATCCTGAAGAGAGGGCGAATGTCCCGAGCATGATTCGTCGTTTCACTTCAATCCCGAAGCCGTGCCTCCTCTGCTGCTGGAACGCATCGTGCCACGGGAGTTTTGGGTCGGCAGGGGGCCCGTAACGGACTCCGTCAAACCGTGCGAGGTTGGAACTTGCTTCGCTCGTGCAGGTCACGTAGTAAGCAGCAAGGGCATATACCATGCTCGGTATCCGGCAGGTGATGACCTCCGCCCCTTTCCGTTCAAGGAGCGTGATACCATCCCAGACCACCGAAGCGACTTTCGCGTCAACCCCTTCGCCAAAGTACTCTTCCGGGACGCCGATCTTCAGACCCCGGATCTCCGGGTCGGGGATGTGAGAATAGGGGCAGTTGATACTGGTTGAATCGCGGGGGTCATATCCTGAGAGGACTTCCATGAGGAGGGAGATATCAGAGACACTCCGGGCCATGGGTCCGATCTGTTCGAGGGAATTTGCATATGCGATCAGGCCATACCGGGAGACCCTTCCGTAGGTGGGTTTGTGCCCGACGATTCCGCAAAACGCTGCAGGGCACCGGATCGATCCTCCCGTATCGGTACCAAGCGCCATCCGGACCATACCGGAAGCAACCGCCGCGGCACTTCCCCCTGATGAGCCGCCGGGAACCCGGGACGGATCTGCGGGGTTTTTGGTGGGCCCGAATGCACTGTTCTCTGTCGTTGTGCCCATCCCGAACTCATCCATGTTGGTCTTTCCGACAATCGCCGCCCCTGCTTTTTTCAGGAGCGTAACAACATGGGCATCATAGGGCGGGACATATCCTTCAAGAATCCGGGAACCGCAGGTGGTGGGTAGTCCCCGTGTGGAGATATTGTCTTGCCCTGCGAGGGGAATTCCTGAGAGGGCTCCTGGTCCTGTGTCAGCCTCACTGAGGGTGGGGATAAAGGCGTTATGCCCGTCTTTTTGAGAAAAACTGATCGTAGCCACTTACATCACCCTTGGTGCCCTGAAAAATCCGTCTTCCTTCTCTCTGCTATTGGCCAGCACTTCCTCTTCAGGGAGGGGAGGTTCCACAACGTCTTCACGAAAGACATTGGCGCGGTCTGACTCCCGGGTCTCATCCGCGCTGACCTGGTCGAGGATGTCAAAATAGTCAAGGATCTCGTTGAACCGGCCGGTAAACTCCGCCAGTTCCTCTTTATCGATGCCGATATCGGCAAGCTCCGCGATGTGCAGTACGTCCCTCTCAGATACCATTACGCGCCTCCACCGGTCGTTCTGATCTGATCTAAGTACCCTTGTAAAGACCTTTTATAACCATTGTCACGGGCAAATGTCCTGAGCACCTCTGCTATGCCGGTCCCGTACTGCATGGCTTTTTTCCTGTGAAATGCGATTTCACGCGGAATATACCGGGCTGCGACCTCCCGGAGCGGCCATTTTCCAACCCCATCCCTGACCATCTCCCGGGCCGGGATCAAACGGGCAGCGCGCACCACCCTGACATCAAGGAAGGGCATGGAAAGATAGGTTCCGTTGAGAGCGGCAACCGACTGGTCGCGGAGCCCCTGTCGGGCAAGTCCTGCAAAGTCACGCACCAGCATCGATCCGGGATCGGTGCAGGTCCGGTACCGTGCATACCCCCCGAAAAGTTCATCTGCTCCCTGGCCGGTCAGCACCCGCTCGTGGCCGAGTTTCCGTGCGGAGCGGGTGATCAGGTACATGGTGATGGCAATCGCGGTATTGACCGGGGTCGGTTCCGGGATCACCTTGATTACTGCATCAAGGCCATCCCGCACGTCTTCCGGGGCAATTTCGATGCAGGTGCAGGGAAGGTTCATTGCCCCTGATGCCAGTCGGGCCTGCGTGAGGTCATGGGATCCGGGAAGCCCGACAGCCAGGCATGGGCGTTTTGCCAGATATGCAACCAGTGATGAGTCCACGCCCCCGGACAGGGCGCAGATTCCTTCGGTACTCCGGAGCGAAACGGCTTTCATGACAGCATCTTCAAGGGGCATGGCCGGAACAACAGGGCATATCATTCCCCTCTCTTTCCCGTTGCAGATGATGGTCCCTGCCGGGACGGGGCCCGGGATGATCCCGAAGTGGTCCCGGGCAGTACACCCGTCCCAGGAGAGGAGAAACTCGCCCCCGAAACGTGCGGCGGAGAGGGGATCGGCCATGAGTAGGGTTAATAGTTCACGGGAGGAGAGCATGCTCCCGTCCAGTTCTACCCAGCCCTTCAGTTCCATCTGTATAAAAGCTCTGACACCCGCCCCTTCATACCCTTTGTGGATTGGCAGCGACCCTTATGTTCCGGCCGGATAAATCCCGAGATATCATGGGGCATGTAATAGCAGTTGACCTGGGGGCAACGAGGACCCGGGTGGCAATCGTGAGTGAAGGGGGGAGGATTGAAAAAAGGAGCGAAGCGCCGACCCCTGCAAAGGAGACCGACCCGTCACGGCTTACCGGTTTTCTCTCAAACCTTATTGCAGATATCTGGGAAGAAACAAAACCTGAACCGATCACCGGTATCGGCCTCTCTGTTGCAGGACCGGTGGATATCAGGAAGGGAATGCTGGTAAATCCCCCGAACATGGCGTTCCGGGATGTGCCCCTCTCCCTCCCCATTTCCCGGATTTTTCACTGTCCGGTACGGATGGTCAATGACTGCCATGCCGGGGTGCTTGGAGAGATGTTTTACGGCCAGGGACGGGGAAGGAGCGATGTCGTCTATCTGACGGTTTCAACCGGCATCGGTGGCGGGGTTGTCTCGGGAGGCAGGATTCTTCTCGGGAGGAAGGGCAATGCAGCGGAGATTGGCCATTTCCATGTTGACAGCACGTATGATCTTCCCTGCGGCTGCGGCTGCACCGGCCACTGGGAGGGGTATGCTTCCGGGAAATATATGC
>JAJRBV010000082.1 GCA_028679275.1 Methanoregulaceae archaeon | reverse complement strand
CGGGGAAGACTTGCCTTGCCCGTTATCTTCTCGTATCCTGCCGCGAGGGTCATCCAGACTGTCACTTCCCAGAACGAAGGGTGCTCATAGGATTCGTGCGTTTCTATCCGGATGTTGTGTTCTCTTTCAGCCTTTTTCAACATCTCCAGGGTTTTTGGGTCCACTTTCTGGCCTCCTCCAACGGGGGAGTGGTGTCTGTTGATCGGCAAATAGGTTTCGTGTCGTTTCAGATTATGAAACAAAATATCCGGATATAGTATTACAGGGTTGCCTGCGGAATCGATTTGTTAGAAGGAGCGCAGCGGGTGAAATATCACATAATTCCCGTTGAGAACCATACATGGAGGATGAAAGTACAGAAGACTCGCTCGAATAAGCTTCAAAAACGCCGTCCAGTCGAAAATAAAGGATGAAAGTACAGGAGACCACGTTCATATGAAAACCCCTAAGACCGCCGTCCGGTCGAAAAAATGATGAAAATCCCGGAAGCACTTCCATTGCAGAAGGAGGAGGGACATATGTCCGTACGGATTACCCCTCGATCGAGATCACCGTTGCAGGGCAGAGATCGGCAGCTTCAACAGTGCACGCCTCCAACTCCCCCGGTGGGATCCCTTCTCCGTTCCTTCCGTTGAGCCGGAATTTTTCTCTGACCTGGCTGAAGGAATCGAGAGGATTCTCTTCAAAAAAATCGGGGCAGAGCTCCCAGCAGGTCCCGCAGCTGACACAGTTCAACCGGTCGATGATGACTTTCATACCAGGTCGCCTCTCATACCCAGATATTTTTTCAGTGCAACCGCATTATTGTGCTCTTCATCCTTTGCTGCAAAGAGAAATGTGATCACGGGATGTTCCCGGACAAGTGCGGTGAGCTGATCGATCACTTCAGGTTTTCCCGACAGTTCGTGAAAGTACTTATCCTCGAACTCTTCCCATTTTGCCGGATCATGGCCGAACCATTTCCGGAGTGAGGGACTCGCTCCCGCATCCTGCATCCAGAGGTCGATCTTTGCCCGTTCCTTCCGCATGCCTCTCGGCCACAGCCGTTCGACCAGGACACGGAAGCCATCTTCCCCATCGGGCGCCTCATAGATGCGTTTTATCCGGATCATTCCTCCTCTCTCTCGAACTGGTCCTTGCTGGCCCCGCATTCCGGGCAGACCCAGTCCTCGGGGAGATCTTCGAACGACACTCCCGGGGGAATTCCTCCCCCAGGATCTCCTGCCGCTGGATCATAGACGTAGGTGCATGCCGTGCATCGGTATCGGTCCATGTTGTCGCCCATGATGATACTCCTTCTCTGTTTGATCTCCTATTTTATCCCGGCCGATTCCCAGGCCATGAGGTGATCAAATCTCTTTCCTACATCGTTCCAATTCACAAGGTTCCAGAAGGCTTCGACATATTTTGCCCGGTCATTCTTGTAATCGAGATAATAGGCATGCTCCCATACGTCGAGGACCATCAGGATGGTATACCCGGGTATCACGTTCACGTTATGCTTCTCGAGCTGGGCGATCAGAGGCCTCTTCGTCTTCCTGCAATAGGTCAGGACTGCCCAGCCTGATCCCTCGACACTGACCGCTGCCTGGGTGAACTCTTTTTGGAACCGATCGAACTTCAGATACTCCGAGTTGAGTGCCTTTGCCAGTTCACTGCCGGGAAGACCGCCTCCCCCCCGGCCCGGCGGGGCAAGGTTCTCCCAGAACAGGTTGTGAAGTTTGAAGCCACCGATATGGAACGACAATTCCTTGAGCGTAGCTTTCACGTCAAAATCAATATTCTCCTTACGGGTATTGTCAAATTTTTCAAATATGGCATTCGCTCCGTTCACATATGCCTGGTGATGCTTCTGGTGGTGCAGCTTCAGTTGTTCTTCAGAGATAAACGGTGCTAACGCGTTGTAATCGTAGGGGAGTTTTGGTAACGAATATAAGGTGCCTGTTCCCATGATGCATACCTCTTATTCCGGGCGACCTCCCGTGAAAGGATCTGGTCTCCCATCTGTGCCGGTATCCACCATGAAATGGTAAAGGTTCTTGCCTGAAGATCAAGTATTGAAACAAAATCTGAAACCAGCATTCGGTCATACAAGCGAACCTGAAAGCTAAAATCCAGCCCCGCCATACCTGTCTGAAGGAATTTGTGAATGGTGCACTGATGAGGTCCTGCCCATGAATCAGGAAGAGATTGAGAAACAATGCTCATCGCTTGGTTCAGTAAAGATCCGTGGTGAGCTCGGGAAGGCTATTGCAGATATCGTCCTCTCCTTCTCCCCGCGGGATCTCCAGCAGATGCAGTGGAATTTCTCCGGTTCCATCCAGGATATCAACCCGGAACTGCGGAAAAAACTGGAAGAGACGATCACCGGGCACCTGCACGGGACCTACCAGTCACTCCGTCTGATGAAACAGCAGGGAAGTTTCTCCCCCATGATCGATCCCCTGAATACGAAGGCAGGGGAATACTGGACGATGGTCGCAAGCCAGTGCAGGTCCGGTGATGAGGAACAGATCCGGCTCCGGTTCCTGAAATTCCTCCTCGCCGCTTTCTGCATGTTCGTGCAGGAGCTCCCCGGCCACCCTGTGGGGATGCCCTTTCCCGGCGGGGATAAAGTCGAAATGATTGATGGGATCTACTACTGCCCGGTCCAGGAGAAGGCAAACGATGTCGATTCCGCCCTCTGCCCCTTCTGCCCGGCACTCCAGACCCCCGAGATCGGGTACCTCAAGCCACCAGTGAAAGGGAGTGACCACCGGAAAAAGGAGTTCCTGCGCCAGACCTTTGACCGGCATTATTACAACGGGTGACTCCTTCCGGTAAGGCAGTGTTTTACGGGAAGCAGAGAGTGGAAAAGAGTATTCCCGAGTCTGGAAAATTATTTTCGGTTCAATCTGAAGTGATTTTGAAGAATCCGGCCGTCCAGGGAGTTGAACAGACCTGATAGGCAGAATATTCGCATCATTCTTTTTTTCAATCTGTCCTGCTAAAGAACCAGAGCCCGGGAGAGAATCACCTCGTCTCACAGGGAAAATGCCGATTCAGCACTTTTTCTGTGTCCTGTCCGCCCCTAGTACAGAATTTTCAGGAGGATTGGCAGATTTTGAAACTCCCGGTTAAATATTTAATACCAGGGAATGACAAGACCGCGGGAACGAATGGAGGAATTCCATGCAGAAAGCAATGTCAAAGAGAAAAAGTGCCGGCCTCTCAATCACCCGCGTCTTTAATGCCCCGGTTGACCTCGTATGGAAGGCATGGACCGCCCCAGAGTATGTAAAACGCTGGTGGGGGCCAAAGGACTTCACGGCACCGTTCATCATGATCGATTTCAGGGTAGGGGGAAGATCCCTGTTCTGTATGCGATCCCCTGATGGCCAGGAATTCTGGAGTACCGGGGTCTACCGGGAGATTGTACCGGAAAAGAGGATCGTCACCACCGACAGCTTTTCAGATGAGAAAGGAGAGATCGTTCCGGCATCGTTCTACGGGATGACCGGACAGTGGCCCATGGAGCTTCTCGTGACCCTGACGTTCGAGGAGAAGAGAGGCAAAACAAAGTTTTCTCTCGTGCATGAAGGGATGCCTCCTGGAGAGATGAGCGAACAGGCAAAGGTAGGGTGGAACGAATCATTTGACAAGCTCGAAAAACTACTCGAAGACGAGAAACAGTCCAGGGAGAAGAATATCCTCGTGATAGAGCCTGGAAAACCGGCCTCCCTTACCCGGATCTTCGATGCCCCGCCTGAACGCCTCTTCTCGGCAGTGACCGATCCTGCCAGGATCCCTCTCTGGTGGGGCCCGGGAAATCTCACGACCACCGTCGATACGATCGATGCGAGGACCGGGGGGAGCTGGAGGTTCATCCAGCGGGACGCCGATGGCAATGAGTATGCTTTCCACGGGGTGTATCACGAAGTCTCCCCGAGACGGATCGTCCAGACCTTGGAGTTCGAGGGGATGCCCGGCCATGTCCAGCTCGATGTCATCACCTTCGAAGAGGTTGACGGGAGGACGAAGCTGGTCGACAAATCCGTTATCGAGACTCCGGAAGACTTTGACGACGAATTGCTGAAATCTGTAATGGCAGAGGGCTGGATGGAGACCATGGATCGCCTTGCCGAACTGGTCGAGAGAAAATGGAGTGAGTGATGAGACGGATATCCGGAGATCAGGCCACCGGACATTTATGGCGCATACTGCAGAGGACATCGACAGAGAAGAGGTTGTGGAGCGATGAACAGGATAACACATTTCGAGATCCAGGCCGATGACCCCGGCCGGGCGGCACAGTTTTACCAGGATGTGTTTGGCTGGGAGATCCGCGAATGGGAGATGCCCGGGATCGAGATGAAGG
Source organism: Methanoregulaceae archaeon (assembly GCA_028679275.1). Taxonomy (GTDB): domain Archaea; phylum Halobacteriota; class Methanomicrobia; order Methanomicrobiales; family Methanospirillaceae; genus UBA9949. The sequence goes on along the minus strand of JAJRBV010000082.1, from coordinate 2,435 downwards.
ATGAGAACCGGTACTGGTTTGTCATCACTGGTCCGGAGACCGATCCCGGGATCAACGGAGGCCTCGTATTCCGGCGGGGTCCTCCCCCTGTTGAGGGTCAGGCGGTCAATGCATATACCTGTACCATAGGCGTTCCCGATCTCGACCGATCGGTCGGCCTGGTCAGGAAAGCCGGGGGAAGCATCCTACTCCCCAGGATGGGAATCCCCGGGATCGGCTGGTGGGCACACTGCCGGGATACCGAGGGGAACCTCTTTGGGATGCTCCAGGAGGATCCCAACGCATCGTAGGATGCCCTTGTTTTCAGGGGGAACTTGATCGGGTTAGGAAACGGCAAACTCTCTTCAGGGACAGGACGAAGGTTACAGACCTCGAGGGTGGGAAACTGGGATCAGGAGCTATGCTTCTGCGATATGCCCCGGGAAGGGAAGGACGGAAGAATGAAGAGTCCTGGCGCGGATAGCTCCCTCCTGTGATGACCCCGGAAGAGATCCCCTCCCTCCGCCTCTCCCATTCAGGCCTCAGCCACTCCCCGTTCAAGACCGCGGCTGAGGCGGTTGCCCATTCAGGGGCCGTCCAGGCCCAGGATTTTTCCGCTGCGATTTGGTCGCTCGGGCTCAGAATCAGGGAGGTAAGTGCTGCGATAATCGAGGATGCGTATAACGATGGAAAGATTCTCCGCGTCCATGTGTTACGTCCCACGTGGCATTTCGTCCTGCCTGAGGACCTCAGGTGGATGACCGCCCTGACAGCCCCCGGGGTGAAATCGACGGTGGCGGCGTCCAACCGGAAGCTGGGGCTTGATACCACCTTATTTTCGAAGAGCAATGCTGCGATAGAAAAAGCTCTCGAGGGTCACCATTCTCTCACGAGGCAGGACCTGAAGGGTATTCTGGCAGATATCGGTATCGTGACCGATGTCCAGCGCCTTGCCCACATCATCATGCAGGCAGAGCTCGACGGGTTGATCTGCAGCGGGCCGATGCGGGCGAGGCAGCATACCTATGCCCTTGTTGATGAACGGGTCAGGAAATCAAGAGAACTCACGAGAGAACGATCCCTTGCCGAACTAGCACGCCGATACTATAGCAGCCACGGCCCGGCCCAGCTCAGTGACTTCTCCTGGTGGTCGGGACTCTCCAGCAAGGATGCCGGTGCCAGCCTGGAATTGATCAGGGAAGAGGTGGAACGGACTTTAATCGACGGAAAACCATACTTTTCCCTACATGACGATGGAGCGGTCGTTCCCGAACCACCGGTTGCGCTCCTCCTGTCCATTTACGATGAGTATACGATTGCCTATGCCGACCGGAGCGCGATTAGCGATGCCCGAGAGATCGAGCGGATGATCGTACAAGGCAATGCCATGACTGCTGTCATCGTACTTCATGGAAAGGTGGCCGGGACCTGGAAGAGGAGGGTGAAGAAGGACTCGATTGAGATACGCCTGAACCCGTTCAGGGAACTCACCGATGAAGAACAGGATGCTGTGGAGAGGGAGGTCGAGCGGTACGGAAGGTTTTTTGGGAGGAGGGTGGAGGTTGCCTAATTCCCACCTTCATTCCCCACTGCTCTCCAAAACTCCCCAGTTTCTGTGAAATACAGGTATCCTTCAACGTTGTTCCGCTTCACAAGCCGCCTGGCTGCTTCGGCATAGACGCCCATTGAGGTCTGATATTTTTCTCCCTTTTTCGAATACTCTGAAGGGATAATCGGGTCCGACTTGTAATCGATCACTACCCAGCTGTCGTCATCACGTTCACACAGCCGGTCAATCTTCCCGGTTACATGCCTACCGGCATAGGTGATAACGAAAGGCAGCTCACAGAACTCCCTCTTCACCTGCTGCATCAGTGCCGATGATCGGAACAAAGATACCATCTCCTTGCACTGCCTGATAGCTGCAGGATCACTCACCCCATATTCCCGGCATACTACCCTCGCATCACGCCCACGGAACACCTCGTGAATGATGGTCCCTTTCAGAGCACCATCAACGCCGGGCAGGTAACGGGATGCGCCCGGCGTAACTGTCAACGTAGCATGAGCTGCCTGCTCATCCTCAAGTTCTGTCACCGATATGATCCGGATCCCTTCCGGACCTTTATCAAACTCCCTCGGGGACCAGGTCCCGCTCATACCTGCACATGCTTCTGGTACTAGAAAAAGTTCAGGAGAGGTCTTTGCAGCCTCTGCAGGGATTGCTGCCGGATCGCTCGTTATGGTAAGGTGGACGGTCAGGTCGCCGCTCACCAGATCCATTCCTCCGGCAGCGATAGCATCACCTGTGATCCCAAGGGCCGAAAAGAGCCATTCGATCCGGGAGGTCGCAAGCGGAATCGAAAGGTCAGGGTTGGCTGGGGGAGAACCGCTCATGATCAGGTGGTCCCTTGCACGGGTAAGGGCAACATAGAGAAGGCGTTTTTTCTCGGCAC
>JAJRBV010000163.1 GCA_028679275.1 Methanoregulaceae archaeon | reverse complement strand
CGCGTTCGCTTCCTCCTCGACCTGCTCCTTTACGAACCAGCCAAGGAAGTTTATGGTGGCATGGTCCTTCTCCTTGATAGAGAGATCCATGAGAGCATGGATAAGACCCGTGACCTTCTGTTCGTGGGCATACACCTGCTCAAAGACCGCCTGGGGTGATTTCCAGGGAGTCTTCGGGGCATCGATCGCTGCAAGTTTCGGGGTTCCGCCGGTCTCAACGATATAGTCAAAGAACTTCATCCCGTGTACCATCTCTTCCTTCGCCTGGATACGGAGCCATTTTGCAAATCCTTTCATGGGAAATGATTCGAAATAGGCAGACATGGCAAGATACAGGTACGACGAGTAAAATTCAGCATTCATCTGTTTATTCAGGGCATCTTCAACTGACTTTTTCAGCATGGTTTCCTCCTTTACTACCGGAGTGTTGACGTATTTTCTTTTAATTCTTTCGAACAGGCACATTAATCCGGGAATTTCCTAAATTTTTTTTTAAAAATTCCGCCATCAGGGAGATTATAACCAGAAACGCGCTGACAGGCTGGAATCCAGGCGAGTTGATCTTATCGTATATGAGATCTGCCCAATTCCTCATCAAGGGGGATATGGCCGGACAGCCCGTTTTGGTGATTGGGATCGGTACAAGGGCGGTTTTGAACGGTAAAATGAAACGCGCCGGCAGAGCTCGGCCAGACTCATAATTATCGTCGCAAAAGAATGCGCCATGCCAATCCGTACGAAAAATGATTACTGTTTACCCGTCGCCCTCGTGAGCATCTCGACGTTGTTTTTTGTAAAAAACCCGTCGAATCCTTTGTACCGGTGAATATACTCGTTGACAATCATCGTATGAGGGGAGGGAAGAGAAAAAGTCTGTTTCAGTCCCTCGTCTTCCGACCCCACCAGCTCAACAAGAAACTCCATGCCATCATTTCGCAGGGCATCATAGGTATCCTCGATATGATCGGTCTGGAATGCCATGTGATGGACCCTTGTCCCGTAATTGCGGATGAACATCTCGGTCGGCCCAGGGTCAGTATCTTCCCGGAAAGGCTCTATTCCGGAAGTAAAGACCATCGCATAATCATCCTTTGAGAGCCTGGCCACGCTCGTGATGGAATTCAGGGACCTGACGAAAACAGCAAAATCAAAGGAGTATCCGGTGAGCTCCATGAACTCAATAATCGCGTCGTTCCTGTCGAGTGCTTTCACCCTTGTCGCGGCATGGTCGAGATGGTGGATACTGGCCAGGTGGGGCAGTGCAGGTTTTTTGAGGGAGAGCGGATGGGATCGTGCATCCTGAGGGGCATAGTCGCCCTTATATCCCTTCCATTCGATGAATCCAAGTGAATTTCCGGTATATCGTGAGGGTATCGTCTGGATAAAACGGAAGTGAGGATATTCAGTGATTTCCGGTGTCATGAACCTGACCCCCTGCCCTGCCTGGATTTCCACGAACCGATCGAGTCCGGTGGTCCTGAATACGAATGTTTCAAGACGGGTATTGGGGAGATTTTTAGTTTTTTCAGCTGAATTCACCGCAATGAAAGGGCTTTTTCCGGTTTTCCCTGCCCTTATGAGAAATGAAGCTGAATTCTTTATCCCGAGCACAACGGTCGTACATGTCTCATCCTCAAAGTAAGCCTCTGCAAAGAGCCCGGTATACCTGAGAAGTTCTTCAACGGACGGTTCAAGCCGCCCGGGTTCAGTGCTGATAATGACAGAATCAAGACCATGAACCAGCCCTTCAAGTCCCAGATCTTTTCTCCGTCTGAGAACGGCAGGGATCCTGGCGGCAAGGTCCTGCTCCTGGCGGGCCATGAAAGCCTCCTGTGGCATCAGATCTCCTTCCCTGGAGGCATCCCTTCAGGGACTACCTCCAATGGGGAGAATGTGGGAAGTGAACGCATATTATGGTTGGCGAGAGGAAAAAAATCAATGAACGGTCCCGCTCATTCTGCATACTTTGCGGGATCTGAATCAAACTTTTTCTTGCATCCGGGGGCACAAAAATAATACGTCTTCCCTTTATATTCGCTCGTGAACCTGGCGGTCTTTTCATCAACCGTCATTTTGCAGATCGGATCGATTGCCATCGTTTTACCTCTGGATCATACCTTTCTTTGCCGGAGGAATATACCTTTTGAGCAGGAGGGAGAGGGAAACGACCGTAACAGAACTTGCCGCCATTGCAAATGCCGCAAGCACAGGGCTGAACGCATATCCGGTGAATGGATACAGGATCCCGGCTGCCAGCGGGATAAGGACCGTGTTATAAGCAAATGCCCAGAATATGTTCTGCTTGATCCTGCTCATAACTTTCCTCGAGAGCTGGATGGCAGCTGCAGCATCGAGCAGGTCGTCCTTGATCAGGACGATATCCCCGCTCTCGATCGCCACATCCGTCCCGCTCCCGATTGCGATACCCACATCTGCCCGGGCAAGGGCCGGGGCATCATTGATCCCATCCCCGACAAATGCAACAACGGCACCGCGTTCCTGGAGCGCCTTAACTTCCCGCTCCTTGTCTTCCGGGAGCACTTCTGCAATAATCCGGCTGATTCCCACCTGCCGTCCCACTGCTTCTGCGGTCCTTTTGTTATCCCCCGTGATCATTGCCACAGAGAGTCCCATGTCCTTGAGATCCCGTATCGCTTCGGGAGTGGTGTCCTTGACGGTGTCGGCAATCGCGATGATCCCTGCGATCCTTCCGGCGACTGCAACAAGAACGGCAGTCCTTCCATTCTCTTCGAGCCGGACAATCTGCTGGTCGATCTCTTCTGGTATCTTCACTCCCTTCCCGGACAAGAGTACCCTGTTTCCAGCAAGGACCTCCTCTCCAAGGATCCGTGCAGCCACACCTTTTCCTCCGAACGTAGTGAACTCCACTGACTGCTCGATCGGGACCTGTAACTCTTCCGCTTTCCTGATTATGGCTTGAGCGAGAGGGTGCGTTGCATTCCTCTCCACGCTCGCGGCAAGGGACAGGAGCGTCCGGTCATCGATTCCTGAAGGTACAAGGTCCGTTACTGCCGGTTTTCCCCTTGTCAGGGTCCCTGTCTTGTCAAAAATCACCGTGGTCAGGTGATCCGCGACTTCGAGTGTTTCACCGTTTCTTATCAGGATCCCGAGCTCTGCCCCTCTTCCCACGCCAACAGTGACTGCGGTAGGGGTTGCAAGACCGAGTGCACACGGGCAGGCCACGACGAGCACCGAGATGAGTGCCGTGAGCGCGAAGAGAAGGGTTGAACCAAGAAGGAAATACCAGATAGCGAATGCGCCA